>JAFGXQ010000044.1 GCA_016936575.1 Deltaproteobacteria bacterium | reverse complement strand
TTCAGCGCGACATAGTTCAATACGGACGATACATCTTTGGCTAAGATTTGCTTTTCCCGAAGGGATTCTGACCAGTGCAGTTTGTTGAATACAGCTTCGGTGTATTTTCCCACCGGCACATATGCCGGATCTCCCACCGAGATATGTTCGATAGAGGACGCGATATCATAGGAAGATAAAAAACGGGGGGCGGGGATCTTTTTCCCTTTCGGTACAACGATGACCAGCGTGTTTCGGGCAACCGTTCGAATGGACTCCGGCTTCAGCAGGTGCTTCTCAGACAGGAAGTCAATCCACTGTTTGTTGGCAGATACAAATAGATCCGCCTCGGCTCCCGCGGAAATCTGGCGGGCAAGTGTGCCCGATGATGCGAAATTTCGTTCCACATTCACTTGGACCAGATTCTCGAATAGATCACAGATGTCTGATGTTACCGGTCGGGTTCCAGCTGCGGCGTAGATGCGAATCACCTGGTCGGCTGTTTCGTGAGCGTGCTGGTGAGTTGTCGGCTGTTGTCCACACGACAAGACCGCCAGCGAATTGCAGAGATGGAAGACAAAGACAAGGTAATAAGTCGGTTGACGCATGGGAGTACTCCTGTTTGGGGTGAGCGATTTTGTCGACTCGCTCTGAATGTTTGAAAACGCATAAATTGTGCCAGCGTCGAAGTATTGAAAAAGCGCCGGTTTGTGGGTCGGTTTGTCTGAGCGATAGCAGATGTAATAGCTACATTTATGTATAACTGAAGGCCTGTTTTACAGAAATGTATAGCGCGCAGCGTGTTTCAGGAAGTTCATTTCGAGGGTGGAGAATGAAAAATACTGGGTTCGGTGCCGTGAACGAGCCGGTTGATGTTTTCACGGTGGGCGCAGCCTCCCAGTACGCACATGAATACTCCCAGCAATCCCGCGATGGTTGACTCAAAAGCAAAGAAGCCGCTGGCTGCGCAGATGAGAAACGCCAGTGATCCGACCGAGACTTTTTTCCACACCGATATCATTAGAATCATGGCGCCCAGCGCGATTGCACCGGCAGTCGGATTCACCGCAAATGCGATTCCGATCGACATGGCGATTCCTTTTCCTCCCCGAAAATCGTGAAATACCGGCCAGATGTTTCCGAGCAGTAGGGGAACAGCCACCAGCGGCCAGAGCGTGTCGATTGGAATATAGCGACATCCCCAAACAACCAGATACGCCCGCGACAGATCGAGCAGAAGAACACCGACAGCCAACGGCTTGTTGCCGGAGCGCAGCAGGTTGGTGAAGCCGGCATTCTTTGAACCGGATTGGCGAATATCCCGGTGCAGCAGTATCGCGGATGCCAGAATGGAAAAGTTGATTGAGCCGATGAGATAACTCGCAATGTAAATAAGAGACAAGACAACAATCGAATTTTCAGTAAGTGGTTGCACTGGACTACCGCAATTGATCCTCCGCCCAGTCGAGCACTTGGGAGGAACGCGTGATTCCGGGGTTGGGAAAGCACAGCTTTTCAACTTCGAGTATCGGAGTGGACCGAAAGCTGGCGTCAACGAGCCCTTTGACCCGGCGTATCAGCAGGTTGGTGTTTGCTTCATCGATATGGGGCAATAACAGAATGATTCGGTGTTTAAATGTAAACACGAGATCACTCGTGCGCAGACGTTCTCGCAGAACATCAATAAGTGCTTCGTATTGTGATGAAGAGGTGCTGGAGGCTAGTTTGATTGCCAACATGGAAAAGGTTTCGCCATATCGACGGGACCGCGACAACTGTTCGGATATACGGCCGCGCATGAATTTACCTTCCATCAGGCGAACACCGCTGGTTTCTGTATCGAGCGCCGCATGACAAATGGTGATCAAATCTTCAATTGTGAGCGGTTTGTCCGGGATAAGGCGCTGGCAGAATACGAGAATGTGATGAACCAGCTCAGCGGCGAGATCTCCCTTTGTGGTCACGTTGGTATAGGTCATTTGCCGGGCGATTTGGGTTTCGAGATGTCCACCGATACGGGTGATTTCAGAATGTCGGTCGTTGTCTTTCGTCATGTGCGCTCCAAGGGAATAGTCCGATTTTCCATAATAAAAGGAAATTACTTGAAAATAAAGTGCATTTTCGATTTGAAGATGTTTATGCGGCAGTTCTATGATAACACAACAAAAATACAGGCGGAGCACTGAAAACGAGAAAATACAGATGAGTCATATCCCCAAAATTGCGGTGATCGGCGCCGGGAATGCAGCGGAAAATATATTGGAGATTGCGCATTCTGTCGGGTCGGCGATTGCAGAACAGTCCTATCACCTTGTGTGCGGGGGCAAAGCAGGTGTCATGGAGGCCGCATGTCGCGGATTTCGTTTCGCCCGGAACGAATTGAACACGAATCGAGTTGTGGCAATAGGTGTTCTCCCCGAGGAGACAGCGGATTTCGTAAATGAATTCGTGGATATAGCGATTCCAACCGGAATGGGTGTCGCACGAAATGTACTGATTACGCGAATGGCGGACGGGATTATCGCAGTGGGAGGAGGCAGTGGAACCCTCAGCGAAATCGCGTTGGGATGGCAACTGGGAAAGCCGATCGCCGCATTGGCGCATTCCGGTGGCTGGAGCGAACAACTGGCGGGGACATCGATTGACGACAGTCTCCGTGATCCCGTGTATGCCGCTGAAAATGCGGCAGACGCGATGCGCTTTATTCGCGGAAAGTTATCTGCCGGTTTGCAGTGAATACGTGCAATAGGGTCAGAATTGAAACACATGGAGCGATGGGAATGAGCAAATCACAAAGTGCGGGGTTGTTTCAACAGTTTCAGGCATCTTTTCGCCGCCTTGCGTCTTTTCAGGAACGACTGGTTCTGGCGGTGTCGGGAGGCTCCGATTCAATGGCGCTTCTCCATTTGGCGGCAGCTGTTTGTGCAACGGAACAGTTGTGTGTCGGGTTTGTAGACCACGGGCTTCGCGACGGTGTCGACAAGGAATGGATGTTGGTGCGAACCCAATGTGACAAATTAGGAATCGCCGCAGAAAAGCTTGTAATTGTTGATAAATACGGCGAAGAGACAAAAGGTGAGGGGATACAGCAATGGGCGCGACTGAGGAGATACGAACTACTGAATTCTTACGCGACAGCAGTCGAGGCGGCAGTCATTCTGACGGCGCATACGCTTGATGATCAGGCGGAGACGGTGCTATTGCGCATTCTGCGCGGAACGGGAATTGACGGATTGGGTGCGATTCCCGCTCAGCGTCAAGTAAGTGAACATGTTCGCGTTGCCCGTCCCATGCTTCAGTTGGGACGAGAATCCATTCGTGATTGGCTTCGGGAGCACGATATTCCCTGGGTAGAGGACCCAAGCAATCAGAATGCGAAATTCGCCCGGGTGCAGGTGCGTGAATTAATGCCGCTCTTGCTGAAAATGAACCCTTCCATACAGTCTCACTTGGGAGAGTTGGCCGGGGAAGCCCAAGCGACAACCGCATTCTTCGATGAATATGTGAAAGGAAATAACGTAGTCAAATTAATATCTTTAGGTGATGGTTGTAAGGTTTTACATGAATCATTTGCAAGTGTATCCAGAACGATTGCCGGACGATTTGTTCGTTCGGCATTACACACAGCACAGGGGGACTTGCGTCGCTTTGAACGCTATCATATTGAAGCGATATTAGACGGGGTGTTTTCTCGAGCGGGAGCACATCGGCATGATGTTCCCGGATCATTGGAAGTGTGGACGGCATATGGCGATGTGTATGTATTTTCATCACCGGCGTCTCAAATTCGCTCTTCGGAAGAGCAAAAAATGGCGTTGGGGGCATCCAATTGTGTGAAGGGGGCGCTTGCGGTCGCGGGGGTGCAATGCGAAATCACGGTAACGAATTCATCAAATGTTTCAGATTTATTTCCTGTTACGTTACGAATGCTGAAGCCGGGGGATCGATTGTATGGCAGGCGCAGGAAGGCGAGTCGGCTGATGATAGATAAAAAGGTGCCCATATTTTATCGCCATCTCGTACCGGCGATATGCACGCAAGAAAATGAGATTATTTCTATTCCTGGCATATTGAATTCTCTCGTTTCGGGGTTACGTATGGATTGGCGGTTGCGAGTGAATAGTGCGCTTCGCGATTTGTGGCAGTTTGGCGAAATGGATGTATTATAAATTGTAAAGGGCGATTAGCCGTGCTAAAAAGTCGCCGGAAAATGATTGATTTGAACTATATAAACAGGTCGAGAGATAGAGAAAGATTGTGAATCAAAAGTTAAAAACAGTTGTACTTTGGAGTTTGTTGATTGTTCTGGTGATCATCGTAATCGCACTGATTAACAGTGAGCAACATGAACGAACCGTTCCCTTTAGTGAATTTCAGAATGATTTGAACGCCGGCAGGGTGGAGGAAGTGACCATTCGCGGGCGCAAATATATCTATGTTCGCGAAACCGAAACCGGCACCAAGGAAGATGTTCAAACACTCGGGGTCGAACCGGATGCGGAATTCAACGAGAAGCTAATGGCGACCAATGTGAAAGTGAACTACCGAGAACCGGAAGACGATGGTCTGTTCCAGAGTATGTTGCTTTCAAGTGTGCCGGTGATTTTGCTGCTGGCCGCGTTTTTTATCATCATGCGTCAGATGCAGGCCGGTGGCGGAAAGGCCATGAGCTTCGGCAAAAGCCGCGCGAAAATGATGAGCGATCACAGTAAAAAGATTACCTTCAAAGATGTTGCAGGTATCGATGAAGCCCGAGAAGAGTTCGAAGAAATTATTGATTTTCTTAAAGATCCTAAACACTTTCAAAGACTGGGCGGTCGAATTCCCAAAGGTGTGTTGCTGATGGGAAGCCCCGGTACCGGGAAAACGCTGCTGGCCAGAGCCATTGCCGGAGAAGCGGGCGTACCGTTTTTTTCTATCAGTGGTTCTGATTTTGTCGAGATGTTTGTCGGTGTGGGGGCCTCGCGTGTGAGAGACCTGTTCGAGCAGGGCAAGAAAAACGCGCCATGTATCGTGTTTATTGATGAGATTGATGCGGTGGGGCGTCAGCGCGGAGCCGGTTTGGGTGGCGGGCACGATGAGCGGGAGCAGACCCTGAATCAGCTGCTGGTGGAAATGGATGGATTCGAGGCCAACGACGGCGTGATTATCGTTGCTGCGACGAATCGTCCCGATGTTTTGGATCCCGCATTGCTTCGTCCAGGTCGCTTTGATCGACGCATAGTGGTTCCAAATCCCGATGTGAAGGGTCGTGAGGGTATTTTGAAGGTTCATACCAAAAGGACGCCGGTCGCTTCATCGGTTGATCTATTGGTGTTGGCACGTGGAACGCCCGGTTTCTCGGGCGCGGATTTAGAAAATCTGGTGAACGAAGCAGCGTTGCTCGCTGCCCGGCGCGACAAAGATGTTGTGGAGATGGAAGACTTTGAGGACGCCAAAGATAAGGTACTGATGGGGGCGGAACGACGTTCCATGATCATCAGCGACAAGGACAAGACCATCACCGCTTACCACGAGGCGGGGCACACGATTGTTGCGCGATTGCTGAAGGGGGCGGACCCGGTGCACAAGGTGACCATTATTCCAAGAGGGAGAGCCCTCGGGTTGACACAGCAGTTGCCCACTGAAGACCGGTTGAACCTTACAAAAACGTATGTGCTCGGGAAAATAGCGGTGCTGATGGGAGGACGAATAGCGGAGGAGCTGGAATTCGATGAATTGAGTACCGGTGCGGGGCAGGATATTAAGACCGCAACCGATTTGGCGCGTCGAATGGTTTGTGAATGGGGAATGAATGAAGAAGTGGGCCCGTTGTACCTGGGCGACAATCAGGAAACCGTGTTCCTCGGCCGTGAAATCGGACAGGGCAAAGAATATTCGGAATCCACCGCGCAGACGGTTGATAAAGAAGTGAAGTCAATTGTCCTTTCCCAGTACCAGCGTGCGCGGAGAATTCTGGAGCGCAATCGTGTAGCCCTGAAAAAAATGAGTGAGGAGCTGCTGGTCGCGGAGACCATCGAATCCGAAAAAATCAATGTCATTTTAGAAGAGTGCGGCGCCCAGAGTGAGGAAATTTCTTTTATGAAGAAAAAAGAGAGCCCCATGCCGCCCATGTCATCGACCCCATCTCCAGCCCCCTCTGTATAGACTGTTTCGGCTTCATCTTTTGCAGAGAATGTCGACTTTTTATTGCCCTCAAGAGACGGGAGCTTTCAAATTCATTTTTTTGTTCGCGGGGGAATCCGGTAGATGGCGGCCAGAAGTTCTGCAGGCCGGAATGGACGCTCCAGCAGCGGGATAGAGCTGCTCTTCAGTGCCGCTGAAGCGGCGGTATTATCCCCGGTACAGATGAAATGTTCTGCCAACGTGGGATGCGCCGCAACGGTTGCGACGAAAAAGTCTTTAAAATTGGAAGTGCTTCCGGTGATTTCGCAAACGATGATGTCGAGCTTTTCGCTGTTCGCGTCGATGATCTGTTCTGCTTTATTGTACGATGAAGCAGTGAGCACATCGTGGAGCTGTCCAAATGAATGGGCATAGGCATGGAGGTGTTCTTCGCTTTCGTCGATAAACAGAATCAGGCGCTGTGCTTTGATAAATTCATTCGGAGATCTGGAAAAGGCGACACTGGCCATAGGGGGCGGCGCGGATTTTCGCACGCGACGCATCGGAAATTTGACCAGAAAACTGGTTCCTTCTCCGACTTCGCTCATTACTTCGACCTTTCCGTCGTGTTCCTCAACCAGTTCCTTTACGATGGATAGCCCGATACCGGTTCCTTCTTTGGGGCCGAGCCCGGAAAGAGATACAAATCGCTCAAAGATCTTTTCCATGTTTTCAGGTGGTATGCCGATTCCGGAATCGGTTACCTCGATAATCGCATATTCTTCGTCTTCATATCCGTGAATTTTGATGAAATTCTTTTCCGGGCTTTCTTCCCTGATTGCCCGTCCGGCATTGGTCAGCAGGTTGATGAATACCTGTATCAATCGATTTGTTTTACCGGTAATGGAGAGATCTTCTGGAATGTTTACCGTAACAATAGCCTTGTGTTTGATTTTGTGGCGAACAATACGCAATGCCGAATTCACGACTTCAACCAGTTTGACCAGTTCGGGCTTGATATCATCACTGCGTCCGAGGGAATGGAGGTCAGATGACAATGTCATTAGCAAATCGACTGCTTCCTGAGTGGGTTTCAGGTTTTTCAGCAGGGTGGAAACCTCATCGGTAATCTGTTCAGACGGGCACATGGATACGTTGCTCTGCAGAATTTTTTCAAGTTCTGAGACAGTATAGGGAATGGTCATCGACAAGAGCGATAGTGGATTGTTGATTTCATGCGCAATACCGGCGGACAAGTAGCCGATTGATGCCAATCGCTCCGCCTGTACCCTTCGTTGCTCCGATTCTTTGATTTGATCGAGCGCCTCGGTGAGTTCCGCGTTGGCGACTTCAAGTTCCCGGGTCCGCTGCGCCAGATCGTTTCGTAATCGACCTGTTTCCAGGGCTCGATAAATATCATTGCGGAGCGCGTCGAGATCAAATGGTTTTTTGATATATCGGAATACTTTTAGCTCCACAGATTTGATTGCCGATTCGGTATCGGAGTATCCGGTGATGACAATCGCCTCTCCGTCGTAGTCCAGATTGCGGGCCGCTTCGATGAATTCCAGACCGGAGCCGTCTGGGAGGTTTTTGTCAACAATGAGCAAGTCAATGTCATTCGCGGTAAAGGTTTCGAATGCATCTGCTTTCGAGCTGGCAGATAGGACATGATGTCCGTCTCGCTCCAGTGCTCTCCGCAGGAGGTTGCGCACCATCTCTTCATCATCAACTAGCAAGATCGTATTGCTGGAAATTGTGTTGGAATCATCAAGCATAGATTTATATATATTGGAATAATCGGGTTCATGCAACCTGAACCGAATGAAAAGCAAAGTCATTTTTTAACAGCGGAAGAACAATAGCGTGCACAAAAACGGCGACATTGGGATTACGGCTGGATTTTTCTTTGATTTGTTGGTCAACTTTTGTATTGATGGGCACAATGTATCTGCGAGTTTTTCACATCAGTATGGTTATTTGTGTTTTATTTTACGGGCATGATGTGTTCGCCAATGTATTCGGGCCTCGTGAGAATCCGGAAAAATACCCTGATTACGGCGGAACTCCGGACTTGGTATTGTCCGGAGATGTCGGGTTGAGCGATCAGGAACTGTCGGAACTGCTGGACCGGCTTTCTTCGAACGATTTGCAGGTGCGCATTGAGGCGGCGACGCAGATCAAGAAAAATGCGGCCGGATGTGAAGCTGTTTTTCGCCGCGCCCTTTGGAAAGTGGGCTTTGTACGGCATACTGAAGTCAAAGCGGTATTGAAAAAAGCATCAGCCGGCTCAGAAGAGGGGAATGCCGGTGCCGTTGTCAGCGGGTTGATTCAGATGGACCCGTCGGATTCCGCCGTTGCGTTGGCCGCCAAGGTCACTGTGATGTTGGTCGCGCTGCATTCTCTCGATACCATGGCCGGCTACAAGGTGATGCTTGATTTTTCGGGACGGCATGCCGGGGCATTCCGCGCGTTTATCGGTGACCTGCTGGTGCGAACCGGATTGAAAGTGCTGCCGGCGCTGATTTACGGTCGGGGAAGCAGCGATGAAGAGTTGCATATGTTTTCAGTGGCATGGATTCGCGATATGGGAAATCCGTTGTTGAGTGAACAGATTCAGGGAATCCGAAACTCGCGCAGATTGGCCCAGTTGCTTGAAGCCTACGCGTCTGTGAATGAGTTGGACGCCATTGATGTGACGTTGTCCTGCGCCAATCACGAGTCCGCATTCGTGCGCAATGCGGCCCGGGCGGCACTGAAAGTGTACGGAAAGAACGCCAAATGGTCTATTCATCGGGAATACGAAAATAATTTTGAGGACGAACCGGCTGATAGCACCGACTACGACGAATGGGCAGAGGCGCTGTTTCAGTTGTGGGATGAGCAGCGGGAGCAGAAGACGCAACAGCTGTTTGCGGACGGGTTGGCGGCGGCGAAAACGGGCAACTACAGCAAAATGGACGCCGCGTTTCGCAAATTACTGGCGAAGGTGCCGTTGTTTGCCAATCGTGCTCAAATGGCAGAGGGGTATCTGAAATATGCGGCCTTTCTGGAAACTGAAGGCAAACATGGGGACGCTGTGAAAGTGAATCGGATGGCAAAGCGGCTCGCAGATGAAGGTGACGCGGCGTATTCAACCGCTGGTGCGCGTTTGGAATGGTTGTCTGCGGAATCGAATCGCGAAAGCGGAGGGCTTGATGTCAAAGGGTACCGAAAACTGGCATCTCATCCGGCAACGAGAGACGCTGCGAAAAAATGGGCGTCATACGGTGCCGAAGGATCCTCCGACAGCGGCATTCCCTGGTGGAAAGTCATTGCCGTATCGCTACTGATTTTTGCCAGCGCGATTCTGATACTCGTACGTGTCAAAATTTCATAAAAATTGTGTGAAAAGAATGGATTGATGGGCGACGGCAATCGCAAGAACGCCTTGTATTTCTAAAAAATGTAGGGTCCCGGGTTTATCCC
>JAFGXQ010000043.1 GCA_016936575.1 Deltaproteobacteria bacterium | reverse complement strand
GTAGCTGAATCGGTGTCCGCATCTGTATCAGAATCGGTATCTGCGTCTGTATCAGAATCGGTATCTCCATCCGTATCGCCAACCGAATTGGTGTCAGAATCCCTATCACCAGTGGTTTCGGCACTGTCATCGGAGCACGCGCCCAGTACAAAAATAATGCATAGTAACCATACAAACCCATATCGCTTCATTTTCTTTCTCCTTGCTTGTCTAATCTTTGATGCATTTGTTTCCGAATGTGGTCCCCGTTGTGAAGTATAGCAATAATTTTGTTATAGATGTGAAAAAAAACACGTTACTGTCGAATTTGCCGCCTTCTCTACACGATGAGTGTACGCACGAGGAGATAAAAGACGTGGCGCGTGAGGCTACAATTGGGTTCTCACCCAGGCCAGCTTGCCGCCTGCTTTCAGTATCTGCGCATCCAGGTCGCTTAGCGTATGCTTCAGGGTGGTGGTTTTTCCGGTTGTTCGGTTGGTCAGCGTCACATCTGAACGGAGGTCTCCGATTCGAAGCGTGAGGTCATCTCCCTGCGATATGGCGTCGTAATCAGCCGGGTTTTCAAAGGTCAGCGGAACGATGCCGAAATTCACCAGATTGGCAAGGTGAATTCGTGCGAACGATTTCACGATAACCGCTTTGATGCCGAGATACTTGGGTGCCAATGCCGCGTGTTCCCGGCTTGACCCCTGACCGTAGTTTTCCCCGCCGACCACGAAACCGCCGCCGTTTTCAAGGGAGCGGGCAGGAAATTCAGGGTCGACCACTTCAAATACAAATTTTGAGATTTCAGGGATGTTGCTTCGAAGCGGCAGAATTTTCGCGCCGGCCGGCATGATATGGTCGGTGGTGATATTGTCTTCGGTTTTCAGAATGACCGCTCCTTCCAGAACATCATCGATGGGATTGAATTCGGGAAGCGGCGCGATGTTGGGTCCGCGTAGGATTTTCACCCCTTCGGCGGCGGATTCGTCTACCGGAAAAATAAACATATTGTCATTCACATCAAACTGTTCGGGTGGTTCGAATTTCGGGTATTCCATGTCGAGTGTGCGCGGGTCGGTGAATACGCCTGTCAGAGCGGTTGCCGCTGCGGTTTCGGGGCTGACCAGGTACACGTCGGCATCTTTGGTGCCGCTGCGCCCCAGAAAGTTTCGATTGTATGTGCGAACCGATACCGCACCGGTGGACGGCGCAGCCCCCATGCCGATGCAGGCGCCGCAGGCATTCTCGAGCAAGCGTGCGCCGGCGGCGACCAGGTCATTCAGCGCGTTGTCGCGTACGAGATGAGAGACGACCTGCCGAGAGCCGGGGTTGAGTACCAGGTGCAGTTTTTCGCTGATGGTTTTTCCCTTGAGCATTGCGGCGCACACACTCATGTCGCGCAGGGAGGAGTTTGTGCACGAACCGATACCCACCTGCTGCACCGGGGTGCCGGCCAGTTCACGCACCGGTTTGATATTCCCGGGGCTGTGAGGGCAGGCCGCGAGCGGCTCCAGATCGCTGAGGTTGATAATTATCATTTCATCGTACTTCGCATCGTCATCGGCCTGTAATGCGACCCACTGATCGCCGCGGGATTCCGCATCCATAAAGGACTTGGTGATCTCATCGCTGGGGAAGATTGAGGTAGTGCACCCGGTTTCCGTACCCATGTTGGTAATCGTGGCCCGGTCCGGAACACTCAAGGTGGAGACGCCTTCGCCGAAATATTCCAGTACATACCCCACGCCGCCCTTCACATCGATGCGACGGAGGACTTCCAGTATCACATCTTTGGCGCTGACCCAGTTCGGCAGTTTGCCGGTCAGTTCGATACCCATCACTTTGGGGTACTTGATGCGAAACGGCATGCCTGCCATCGCTGAGGCCACATCCAATCCGCCTGCGCCCATGGCCATTGATCCGATTCCACCTGCCGTGGGGGTATGGCTGTCGGAACCGATAAGGGTTTTGCCGGGCCGGGCGAAGCGTTCGATGTGAAGCTGGTGACAGATACCGTTGCCGGGGCGGGAGAATACCACGCCATGCTTATTGGCGACGGATTGAAGGTACCGATGATCATCGGCGTTTCGAAAGTCCCCCTGCAGCGTATTGTGGTCGACATAGCTTACGCTCAATTCGGTTTTTACCTGAGTTACGCCGATGGCTTCGAGTTGCAGATACGCCATGGTACCGGTGGCATCCTGGGTCAGTGTCTGGTCAATTCGAAGTGCGATTTCTTCGCCTGCTTTCATTTCACCTTCCACCAGGTGGGCTTCGATGATTTTCTGTGTCATTGTTTTCGCCATAAGTGCCTCGCTTCTTCTCAAAACTTTTTTCAACGTTGCCATATTGCGCAGGCATAATATGTACGTGAGAGGAATATGCAATCCTTGAAACGTTTCTGTTGGTGAATAAAATGAAATTTGGAACAATTCCTTGACTCGACTTGATGCGCAAGCCAGGCGCCGACTGGGGATTGTTTGTATCGGGGAATCAATATACCGGCATACTTATCGTACTTGAAAATTGGGTATCAGAGACTATTTTTTCACCCGCTTCAGTGCGGAATCGCGGATTTCACGTAAAATGTTGGGCATACTTTTGCGGTTGGCCAGGTTGATAATCCAGTCGGGAATGTTGCCACCGGGATCAGCGAGCAATGTGTAGCGCATCAGAGAGTTTTCGCCGTCTTTCATCGGTTTAATGTCGATGAACCCTTTAACGAGTGTCACTCGTACAACGTCGTCCTGGGGAGGGGGGCCGAATCGGTCGGAAACATGCCATTCCAACTGATATACGCCCTTTTCAACATCCATCTTTTTTTCGTAACGCATTGTGTAGTCCCGTTTGGTGACCATCGGAAAATCGACAAGCTGGTAGTTGTACCAGACGTTAGGGTCTTTCACGTGGTAGAAGTGGTTCTTTTTTACGTATTTTTTGGTGGTTCCCTTATACGAGTCGGGGTCACAGGCGGCGTCCAGCACAACCTCGGGAGGTGCGGCGATGGTTACCTTTGCACGTACCTCACGCACGGTGGTACCGGGGGTGGAACGGGTGTACAGCTCAATACCGTCATCCGAGATTTTTTCGCGTTCCCAGTTTCCCCCGGCAACGCCCACCGCACCGACGAGGGTGACAAACATAAACGCAATCACGCCGTTGGCGGTGTATCTGTTTAGGCGGTTTTGATGCGTGTCTCTTTGCTGAGGCATCTTGGATATTCCTTACGAATGCATTCCTTTTCTATGCAAACAGTATAATCCTTCAAGGGAAAATGCCAATGGTGACATTTATAATAACAACGTTTGAAAATTAAAAAACTTCAAATTCGCTGAAATTCATTTCGTTCAATTGTACAAACGGCAGTAATTTCAGCTGATTAACCTGAAAAATAAGCGTAGATCGCAATGATGAGGAAAATGAGAACGGCGGCGGAAATGACGTCCCATTTGGTCCAGCTGCTGCGTGACGCATCGCGGTCGGCTGACGAGGTGGTACCGAACGTAAGCCCGTTGATGCGACTTTCTTCCGGGACTTCGGTCATGTAGCTGACGCCCACCATCACCGCCACGCAGACAAGAAAGATAAGCAGGCTGTAGTATTGGAAGAAAATGTTGTGAACAATCCATAGAAACGACCCCTGACTGTAGGAGAAGCCGTCCATCAGTTTAACGGGTGTATCGATGCCCAGTCTTAATATACCGAGGGCGAAACCGACAATGAGCGCTGCCAGGCATCCTTTGGCATTCAGGCGCTTATTAAATGCGCCCAGAAAGAACACCACGAAAATGGGAGGGGCCAGGTACGCCTGCACCCCCTGCAGGTAATCGTACAGACCGCGTCCCCCTTGGATGACAGGAATCCACAGTAGTCCTACAACTACCATCACCGCAGTGGCCACGCGCCCGATCCAGACGAGTTTTTCCTGAGAAGCGCCCGGTTTGAAACGAGAGTAGAAATCCATTGTAAAAAGCGTGGATGACGCGTTGAACACGCCGGCCAGCGAACTCATCAGCGCCGCCAGTAGACCGGCCACAACAATGCCGCGGATTCCGGCGGGAAGTACATAGGCCACCAATAGTGGGAACGCCTTCTGTGCGTTGTCCCGAATGAGCATCTTGATGGGGAGTTATAAACCGGGCGATACCCGCGGGTCAATTGGCGAGAATGACCGGGGAACGCGAAATTGGCAGTTTCTGATTTTTTGCGGGCAGCGTATTGGTTTATAAACCGTGGGGGTAGACGAGAGGGCGCTCTTCATTATTTTCCATTTCACCGCGCAGTATGTTTACTGGATAGGCATCAGTGGATGTTTAAACTTCGTACCGTATGGCGATGTCTGAGCCTACCGCCGGCGCGGAGAATTCATTAAATGTAACTGTGTTGGTGGTCGTGTCATACTGCCAATTACCGTTTTGTTCCACTTCAACGATACCACCGGTACCGTCGTCTTCGAGTGCAAATACTGATATGGTACTTGGATCCAGGGGAGTTGCTTTCAAAGTAAAGGTTCGTTCCAGCGCATTTGTCGTGGCTGTTGTAATGATGTTGTTGAATTCTCCCCAGTCGGCGCCACAAATATGAACTTTCTCGCCCCCTGTCGCGTCAGAAGCCAGAGTGTACTCGTTGCCGACGCCCCCCCAGAAGAGACAGTTGTCGCTGTACAAACCGACAACAGAATGGAAGAGGAATGAGTGTCCGATGCGGTCCTGCATTTGGGACTGAAACGCTTCCCAGGATGTTCCTTGCGTGCTGTTTCGGATTGAGTCGTCATCTGATACTTCGATGATTTGTCGCAGGGAACCGTCGCGCAGAATTGGAGCGTAACTATAGCCGTCACAACCTTCTGCGCCATCGTTGCAATCGAGCAGATGTTCAAATGAATCCCA
Source organism: Deltaproteobacteria bacterium (assembly GCA_016936575.1). Classification (GTDB taxonomy): domain Bacteria; phylum Myxococcota_A; class Polyangia; order JAAYKL01; family JAAYKL01; genus JAFGXQ01. The sequence continues at coordinate 928 of JAFGXQ010000043.1, read as the reverse complement.
GCTTCCGATTTCCTGGTCAATGTGGGTGAAGTGTTCGCTATCGCTGCAATCGGGACCCGCCATTGGTTCCTGAATGCAAATATTTGTTGAGAATATCCCTTCAGCGGATCCTTTTTTTGAAATTAGAACGAGATGATAATCAATCGCTTCCTGGGCCAATTTGGTTGACAGATTTTGCAGGTTGGCTCGCACATTGGCGATATGTCCCGCCATGGACAATGAATTGTCGACCACCATGATGAAGTCGACCGGTCGCTGCTCTTGAATCTGGCCCACTACTTTGGGCTGATTGACAAATTGACATCTGTCGCCTGAAAAATCATCATCGATGCATTCACAGACAACCACACCTGTCGTGTCGGAGCATGTGCCGTAGGCGCTGCAGGACTCCGCACCACAAACTTCTTCTGAATCGGTGTCAGTATCGGTGTCAGCGTCAGTGTCTGAATCTGAATCTGAATCTGAATCGGTGTCAGTGTCAGCATCAGAATCGGTGTCAGCGTCAGTGTCAGCATCGCTATCGGCGTCGGCGTCTGAATCGGTATCGGAGTCAGTGTCTGTGTCGCTGTCCGCATCCGCATCTGTTGCCGTATCGGAATCTGTCAACCCGCCGAAGTCCGAATCAGACGAAGGTGGGCCATCGTCTGTATCTGAGTCGGTGTCTGAGTCAGCATCAGTGTCTGTATCAAGATCGGTGCTACTCGACAGATCTTCTTCCTCTTCACTGTATGAAGTAGTGTTGCCACTGCAACTAAACAGTGCTTGCACCGGTTACTATTGCTGCAAAGAGCAAAATCAACCAAAGTGGTGTTCTTCCTGCGGTAGAAATCGTCGTCATTAGTTCGTTTCCGTCCCGGAATAGGTATTTGACGGTGTTCAGCCCTTATGTTTGCGGGTGCGGGAGTTTCATATGTCCACCTGAAAAATC
>JAFGXQ010000042.1 GCA_016936575.1 Deltaproteobacteria bacterium | reverse complement strand
GCCATCTTTAAAAAATGTGGTCCTCGTTTTACTTCATTCAGCGTTCGCAATCCGTTTTCCTTGCGTAGTCCTTCAATGAGTTCATACGCAATTGCGTCCATTGCCACCGGATCGGTGGTGGCATAAATGCTCTCGTGGGGTACAATCGCTCGGCGGTTTGCTTTTGGACCGCCGTCATACAAAATAGCGGAACCGTCAATGATGTTCAGTTTCACTCGGCTGCTGATCTCTTCATGGGCCCACAGATGGGCCATGGTTTCGTTCACTACATTATGATTCACGTGTGGTTTTTCAACGCAGCCGAACGTCATATTTTTCATGCAGCAGGTGACCCCCGCCAAGTCGTGATCTTTAATAGGGGGAACATTAATCACCGAATCGCAGTCCAGTAGCAGTTTTGTAAAGCGACCTTTGGCAGGGCCGGCGGTCACCCAGTCGCCGTACTTCTCGACGCTTTTATGTGCGAGCACACGAACCTTCTTCGGGTTGGGCTGCTGGTCGTATCTTCCGCCCATCATATTACTCGCAAACATGTCGAAAATGAGCATGTTTTCGCTTGGAACGCCCGCATCTCGAAGAGAATCCACAATACTGAAAACAACTTCTTTCATGCTCGAGATGAAACGCGTGCCGAGGCAGTTGATTTTTATACCGATTTTATCATTCGGGGACACAAATCGAAACCACGCTTTTTTTATGTCAGGTTCACCTGAGAGTTCGCAAACGGCGCGGTCCACCATAGTTCGGGCCGCATCCGGATGGGGATACAAACCAACGCGCATCCCCGGCATGTGCACTTTTACAACGTGTCCGGGGCCTGTTTTTGCGGGTGTGGCTTCCGAGGTCGCGGCGCTGGCTGCCGGAGACAGCGCCAGTGTTGTGGCTGCCGTTGCCGCGGTGATTGATGCGGCAGTGATTTTGATGGCTTCTCGTCGATTGATTTTTTTCTTGATGTGTTCTGTCATAGCACCGCCAATTATTGTCATTGCCGCCTCAAAAGGCAACTATTTTGGTGCGGAACAGTTTCTGCGCACTCTATAGGGCGAGGTGAATAAAATGAATTCATTTGCGGTCGATTGAACATATGAAAAAATCAACTACATTGAATCATGTACTTTGAGTATACAGGAACTGAATGTTTGGGAGGCATCATGAACAATTTTGAGAAGCTGTCGGGTAGCGTGCTGTGCGGTGCGTTGGTGCTGGTTTGGAGCGCCTACGGTTGGACGCAATTTAATCCGTACAAGGAAAAGAAGAAGGCGCCGGTGGTAGAGCATCAGGACGCGAAACCGATTCCGGTGAAGAAGAAGAAGAAGAAGGGACCCAAATCCAAAAAAGCATCACCGCCGCCGGAACAGGTTGTGAGTGAGATTTCGACGGAGACAGCCTTTGAAACAGGCGGCCAGACGGTGCCGGAACCAACGGCTGAAGAGCGGGTGACGGAACTGGAAAACGAAATTGCGTCGATGAAAGCCATGTTGGCCCGCGTCGGTATTGTTGAAGATACAGCGGAGCTGTCACCATCGCAACGGGATCGGCTCGGTGAACTTGAAACCCAGTTGCAGCAAACACGATCTGACCACAAAGCGCTGTTGCGGGCGGTCGAAAACGGTTTAGACGCTAAAGAGGCAGAGGCGGAACTTCATCGGTTGGAACAGCAGATGGAAGTGCTTCACGCCCAGATGATGCAAGTACGCGCCGAGTCTCCCGCGAGTGATCCCCTGGCTGAGCAACTGACGCAGAGCGAAGAGAGAATTGCGTCGCTCGAGGCGGAATTGGCAGCGTTGAAGCAAAGACTGCAGAATGCAGAAAAAGAAGAGCAAAGCGCTGAGGAGACGAAAAAAGGCTTGATGGCGCAAATGAATGAGCTGCTTCCGGTGGAGATTTTCGCGTTTGGAGATTTCATGTACTACGTGCAGGAGGATGGGCCGGATAATTTTGCAATCGGGCAGCTGGAACTGGATGTCGCACAGGATTTGACAGATGAGGTGACCATTACCGCAGCGATTGCGTACGACAGCGAGGCAGAGGTTTTCGGACTCGGGGCGTTTACGATTGACGGTCGCATACTCGGTGCCGACGAAAATCATCTGCGCCAATCACAGAAAATCGAATCCTTAGGTGTGATACTCGGTCAGTTCGATGTGCCGTTCGGAATCGACTATATGGAATACGCGTCAATCGATCGTCGTTTGGTAACCGGCCCGCTGGTGGTGGATGGAACCCATGCGGGGTGGAACGATTTGGGAGGACAGATGTACCTCATTGCACCGCGGTTCAATACGGTCGTCTATGGGGTGAACGGGTATTCCTACGAAACCTACGATGTGGGTCCAACCGGCGATGAAGTGGTTTTTGAGCATCCGACCGCCATGGCGCTTGGGGGGCGTGTCGGCGTGTTGCCTTTGGAGCCGTTGGAGCTGGGTGGATCTTTCGCGGCGTTTCTCAATCCCGACGCTGAAATGGCGCAACTGCTCGCCGGTGGAGATTTGGCGCTGAATATTGCCGATTTCGAACTGAAGGGTGAGTACATTTATATGAAACAAGGTATGGATATTGACGATTCGACGGCCGCGCATGGGTTTTATGCCGGCGCACTGTACGACTTCAAACCCGTATTTGTAACCGGACGATATTCTACGCTGTGGCCGGATGATGAGGCGAATGAAAAGCAGCTTTCTGTCGGTATTGGCGTAACCGTGTTTGAAAACGCGCAGATTCGGCTTGAATATACGTCCGACCTGGAAAGTGGTGGGTCCATGGCCTTTCTTCAGCTCGCCGGCGGTACCGCCTGGCAACCCAGCGGTCTGAGACGATAGCCGAATTTCTGTTTCAACCTCACGTCTTTTTTCTTGTACAAGAAGACAAGTGTCTGTTTGGTATTGTGGAGCGCCGGAGCGACTATTCTTCGTCTCGATAGTATTCGAGGCCCAGGTGGGTGATCAGTTCCTCGCCGGCCATGTGGCGCAATGTATTTTTGAACTTGATTTTCTGAATGTGTAAATCGTGTTCGGCATAAACGCCTTCTGCCGTTTGCGGGCTTTTATAAAAGAATGAAAGCCATTCCTGGATGCCGCTGAATCCGGCGCGCTGTGCCAAATCGCTGAAGATGGCGAGGTCCAATACAATCGGCGCGGCGAGGATGGAGTCGCGGCAGAGAAAGTCGATTTTGATTTGCATGGGGTAATTCATCCATCCGAAAATATCGATGTTGTCCCAGCCTTCTTTTTCGTCACCACGGGGCGGATAATAATTGATACGAATTTTGTGATACAGATCACCGTACAAATCGGGAAAGGACTCTTTGCTGCAAATGGTATCAAGCACACCTGTCTTTGACACTTCTTTGCTTTTAAATGACTCGGGGTCATCGAGCACTTCGCCATCCCTGTTCCCCAGAATGTTGGTCGAGAACCAGCCGTTAATACCGAGAAGACGGTTTTTAAGTCCGGGGGCCACAATTGTTTTCATTAGAGTTTGACCGGTCTTGAAGTCTTTCCCTGAAATTGCAACTTTGTTTTTCTTGGCCAGCTGAACCATGCAGGGCAGGTCCACCGACAGGTTGGGGGCGCCGTTTGCGTAGGGAACGCCTTCCATAATGGCCGCATACGCATATAGTTGTGATGGGCAGATTTCCTGATTGTCGGCATCGAGCGCGGTTTCAAAATTTTCAATGCTCTGGTGAATTTCTGCCGGCTTTTTATACACCTCGGTGGAAGCTGCCCAGACAACAACAACGCGATCCACCGTTTTCTTGAATTCCTGAATGTCTTTGCGAAGCGCTTCCGCCAATTCCCGGCGTGTACCGGATTTTATATGATCACCGTCCAGATTCTTGCAGTAGTTTTTGTCAAAGGCTCCCTTCAATGGAGCGATTTTTTCAAGTTCGGGTTGGACTTTTTCCAGGTCCTGGGGCGTCAGCACTCCGGCCTTTTTGGCAGCGACGTATGCGTTGTCGCTGAAAATGTCCCATGCCGCTACTTCAATGTCCTCCGGCATGGCCAGAGGCACCATATCGCTTAGCTTGACAAAACGATTTTCTGTTCGCTTGCCCAGCCGGGCTGTTCCCATCCAGGCCTGACAACCAATGGGCTTGACGAGCTCTTTTTTGATCATTTCCAGGCCGGCGATGAACGTGGTGCTCACTGCACCGAGGCCGACCAACATAATACCGAGTTTTCCTTCAGCAGGTTTGATGTCGTAATTGAACTTACTCATAAAATTCTCTTTTCTGTTAAAAACAACGTTGTTGACGAATATTGAATTCGGCCATTTTTTTCAATATATAGTTTGTTTTTTCTGACAAACCGGTGGTCTCTCAAATCCGTAATCAATGCGAATTGAATAAAATTCGTTTGAATTTATTCAATTTTTCGGACTTTGGTAGTAGGCTGGGGAATCATTGTTATACTTGTCATGGTGCCGGTGGTCGGGTTCTACCGGGTGACAAGAACGTGGGAAAGAATTACTGAAATGCGATATAAATGGTTGATGCGATTTTTGCCGATACTGTTTTGGGTGGGGTGTCACGATTCCTCCGTGATTTATAGTGGAAATGAGGATTTCGCGACAGATAGCGGCGATACCGACAGTATCATGGTGATTCAACCGAGACGCCCCGAACATCAGACGATTGATTCTGACAGCACAGCCTCCTCTGACTCCGCCACGGATGACACCGCCAACGATACAGATACCACGGAACACCCGACCTGGACGATGATGATGTACATGGATGCGGATTCCAACCTGGAAGCGGACATGCTGATCGACCTGGAGGAAGTGTCCCGTGTGAATACCTCGGATTGGCTCAATATTCTGGTGCTTTTTGATCGCCACGCCCAGTATGACGTCTCAGACGGAAACTGGACGGGAACCAGGTTGTTTAAAGTGAACCCGGCAGTGGCCGGTGGATTGGAACGCCTTTCTGAACCGCTGTATCTGGAGTTGACGAATACCGGAGACAATGAAGAAAAAGATATGGGGGATCCTGCGACGCTTGATGAATTTGTTTACTTCAGCATGTCACAATTTCCGGCGGACCATTACGCATTGGTGCTGTCCGGTCATGGAAACGGCTGGTCCAAAAAAGGCGGGGAGGATGCACCGCCCGATCCGAAATTTATCTGTTCTGATGATTCCGGAACATCGAACGGTATTTCCATTCAAGGCGAACTCGCTCCGCTGCTTGCGAATCGGGGAATTGATGTGTTGGGATTTGATGCCTGTCTGATGGGGATGGTTGAAGTGGCATGGGCGGTGAAAGATAGCGTTTCGTATGTGATTGCGTCCGAGGGGAACGAGGCCTCATACGGCTGGGACTACCTGACCTGGTTGTCCCGTTGGATGGCGGGCAGTGCGACGCCGCGGACATTGGCGGAAGAGCAGGTGGCCGCATACCGGTATTTTCATGAAGAATGGAATTTGGAACCCTGGTTGATGACGATGGCGGCAGTGGAAACTGCGAAATTGGATGCGCTCGGCGAAGCCATTGATGCGTTTGTTGCCAATTATGATGTTTCTGCATATGTGCATCAGGCAATGACGTTTGATGATTATTACGACTACTATTATGATTTGATGGATATTGCGGAGCTGTCCGGCGATGCTCAGTTGAAAGAGGCCATTCAGAATGCAGTGATTTCGAGTTGGAACAGCGATTACGCTGAGGTTCCGGGTGGTTTGTCTATTTTTTACATGAACGGGTCAGTATACGAATATCAACAGACCCGGTTCTGTCAGGAACTTGATTGGTGCTGAAAATCATTCAAGTGCACCGCGTAAAAAAATGGGTTTAGAAGCGGATCCATGCGCCCACACCGTTCACCTCGCCCGCGAGCGGGTACAGTGCAACGGCATTGGGTAGTTTTGAACGGTGAATCAGGGGAATGAGATAGCCGAACAGACTCCCCGCCAGCCCCCCGATGAGAATGTCGGTCGGGAAGTGCTTTCCCGCAGTGAATCGCAATAGCCCGGTGCTTCCTGCAAGCAGCAGAGATGACGGCCAAATCACAAACCGCCAACCGGAATGCGGGTGCATGTCGCTGAATGCTTTTGCCAGAAAGACGCCGGAGCAGAACGCCATCGCCGTATGTTGAGAATAGAAGGATTTCCGGGTACCGGATTCATCCATTTTTTCCTCAAGAGAAAGCGAATCATTATACAGGAACGGTCGTTCTCGTTGGGCAATTCCTTTTACGATGCCGGTGGTTCCAATGGTAATTCCCATTGCCTGGAGGTACATGACACCCAGGGTGATTCCTTCACGAACACGTCGTTGTGAAAACTGCGCGGCCGGGAGCGCCAGGGGAAGAAGCGCGGATGCGGTTGCCGTCACATAGCTTGCCGCGTTCGATGCCGGAGACCAACGACGGGTGGCGGTTTTATCCAATCGATTGACATCGTCTGCATTCAAATCGGCAATTTCCGGCGCGGAGATTTCAGCGACCGAGTACGAGACTATCATGCCGCTGGTAAAAACACTTGCGCTGACAATTGAAAGTGCGACATCGCGTGTTGTTGTGAGTGTATAGGGAAAGGGAACATCTGAGGGCTGCTGCGAATCGGCGTTTGCCCGCGTACAAAAGGCGAACACGACAACCGCAATTTGCGCAATGACAAGTGAACGGAATCTGCGAGTGGATGCATTGTGATACATGGGTATATGTTGCCTGAATCAACGTTGTTGCGCAAGGAATTTATTTGGCTGGAAAGAGTTGGATAACCGTTGGCGTCGCTTCGCTCTGACAGCGCTTGGACTATTCGCTACGGTTCAGGGGCATGAACGGGGTTTTCCAGTACCCCCAATGTATCAATTGTCACTTTGACTGTATCCCCCGGTTGTAAGAATACCGGTGGTTTTCGCACGAATCCAACGCCGTCGGGTGTGCCGGTTAGAATAACCGTGCCGGGCAGCAACGTGGTATCCTGACTCAAATAGGATATAAGGGTCGGAATGTTGTAAATCATGGACGCTGTGTTGCTTTGTTGCATGATTTGACCATTCAATTCCAATCGAATATCAAGACAATGCGGGTCTGGTACTTCATCCCGCGTAACCAATGCCGGTCCCAGGGGGCAGAATGTGTCAAAGCTTTTTCCGCGAACCCATTGTCCGGCGCCGGCGTGTTTCTGCCATCTTCGCGCAGATACGTCATTTGCACAGCAGTAACCGAATACATGCGCCATCGCAGATTCAATCGAAACATTTTTAGCGGACTTGCCGATAACCACAGCCAGTTCCGCCTCGTAATCTGTTTCGGGGCCGCGTGTGGCGCAGGCGGGCGTGATGATTGGATCAAACGGATGGGTTACGCTCGATGTGGCTTTCATGAATACCACCGGGTTCTGTGTTGTATCAAAGTGGGTTTCACTGGCATGGTCAGCGTAATTGAGTCCGATTGCAAAAATGTTTACAGGAGCCAGCGGCGCCAATAGTTTCGTTGGCTGCAATTTTTCATCGGTACGTTCAAATCCGGTTTCGATGGAGCCTTTGACACGAATGAACGTTTGTGCATTCAACTGCTCGGCGTGAACCATTTGGTGATGGTTGTCTAAACATCGAATGAGTCTCATCGGTTGTCCTCTACCAGCTGTTCGTCTATTGCAGCTCGAGTGAGGGCCGCAAATTGCTGCACGTGAATATCCTGCGCCCGAAGGCTCGGAGAGATGCCTGCGACCTGCAGTATGCGGTCTGCCGCATCTTTTTCACACAGCGCACCGGACAAACTGTTTTTAATTGTTTTTCGTCTGGTTGCGAACGCGGCTTTTACCACCTTGTCAAATGCGAGCCCGGGAACCTCTTTCAATACAGAATCTTCCCGTGGAACGAGGGTTACCACAGACGACCGGACCTTGGGCGGCGGGAAAAACGCTGTCGGCTTCAGCCTCAATATATTTTTTACATGACAACGCGCGGAGACCATAACAGACAATGCGCCCCGGTTATGATCGGAAACCGGTGCGCAAAGTCGGTCGGCCACTTCTTTTTGCACCATGAAGACAGATTTTTTCATTTCGCTGGAGGCGATCAAAACCTGTTTGATGATGGCTCCGGTAATCTGATACGGCAGGTTTCCCGCGATAATTCCCCCCGTGGACTGAAGCCATTGCTGATAATTGAATACTGCTGCGTTACCTTCCACGAGGGAGAAGTTCGGACGATTGCCGAACTCCGTTCGCAATACTTCACACATGTCTCTATCCTGCTCGATGACCGTTACCTGTGAAACGAAATGAAGCAATGCCTGCGTCAGCGTTCCAAGCCCACCGCCGATTTCCAGAACCGGTGCGTCGTCAACGGCGCATGCCTCGGCAATTGTACGAACCGCTTTTTCGCTGACCAGAAAGTTCTGTCCCCACGATTTTTTGGCAGCTAAACCGTATCGATTCAGTACAGTGCGCGGGTGCTCAAAACGGAATATTTCATTCACAACTCACCTCGGTTATTGAAAAAAGAGGGTTCGTGGGCGCTTCGCTGCAGTCGCGCCTGCTGTTTGTCGGATTGCATTCCCACCGTTGTAACAAACAGGTTGGCGGCAGTGAAAATTTGTGCCGCGGCGCTGAGTATATCATTTTTAGTCAATCTGAGAATGGTTGACGCGGCGTCGCAGGGATGAATTGCGGAACGGTACATTTCCTGTTCTCCGTACCAGGCGTTCAGGGCGCCGGGATAGTCCTGCATTGACTCCAAATCCCATACTGCACGATTCTTCGCTTTGCGCAACTCGTCCTCAGAGAAATGTCCCCGTTGAATTTGACTCACAATGTCTATCGCTTCAAAAACAATATCGTGAATATTTTCGTGGGATGCCAATGCGTCAATGTTCAGTACGCCGGTATCCTCGTAGGCTTCCAACTCTGCACCGATGTTATAGGCCAACGCCCGGTCCTCGAAAATTCGGCGGTGAAGAGGGGTAGACATTCCGTCATCAATCAGCCGAAGAAGAATTTCAATTGCGGGGTATGTCGGATGAAGCAGCCCCTCGGTGCGGAACGCAACCCGAAGCTGAGTTTGGCTCCCCGGCTTCTTTATATGCAGATAAGATGCCCCGGCAGGCGCGAGCAAATGAGGGTCAACAACGTTTCGATTGCCGTTTGGAACTGTGGAAAACTGCTCGCGTAGGCAGGACTGGAATTCAGGTGGTGTCACGTCGCCGGATACACATACAACCATGTTGTCAGATGTGTAGTGCGTTGAAAACCATTGCGTTACGTCCTCGTATGTCAATTGAGAAACGCCGTCCATTGTACCTGTTATCGGATAGAGCAGGGCGCCGTTCGCCCAGATACGTTGACGACTGATGCTGTCAATGTCAATGCATTGTCCCTGCTCATCGAAATCTTCAAGGATTTCCTCAATGACAATTTTTTTTTCCGTATCGATTTCGTTGAAATGGGGGGTCGTCATCATTTGCGCCAGCAGCATCAGCCCTTCCATCGCGTTCTGTTTGGGAACGCTGAGCGTGTACTCGGTGGAATCCGGCGTTGTAGCGCCGTTAATCGTAGCGCCCAATTGTTCGAATGCGGAGTTCAATGAGAATGCTGTCCGGTGAGTATGTGTGCCGCGAAAAATCATATGCTCCAGAAAGTGAGAGATGCCGTTTTGGCTGGTGGTTTCAAATCTGGAACCGGTTTTTACATATACAGAGATATGAACTGTTTGCTGAAGTGAACGTTGAATGGAAATTAGTTTCACACCGTTTTGGAGCGTTTCCATTGTGACGTCTGTTAATTTTGTTGTGGAATGAGATGTTCGGGGCAAAGTGTTTTCTCGGAATTCACGCCTGAGCGATCAGTTCATGTTTTCTTCCTCGTCCTCTTCATCGTTGTCGTTGGAAGAAGGAGCGGGAGCGGATGCCGGTGCGGGCGCCTGGGATGGTTCTTTCGCCGTTACTTTTTCTTTCGAGGCGGCAGTTGATTGAATCGGGATAATTGAATCAATTTTGCCGTCCCGGATGGCTTTGTCGAGCAGTGATGTGGTTCGATCATTCATCCAGGTAACAACTTTAGTCGATAGGAGCTTGCTTCGGATTTCTTCTTTTTGCGCATCAAAATCTTCAGATGATGGGGTTTTTCGCTCCGCCAACTGAACCACAAAGTAGTTGTTGTTCACCACAAAGATTTTGTCGGCTTTCGGTGCGTCCATCGTTAGTGAAAATGCGGTATTTACCAGCTCTTCGGACTCGCCGATTCCCGGGATCATGGATTGAGCCTTGCTGAATGCCGGCGTAGTCTGTACAAACAGATTCATTCCCTCCGGTAGATCCAATGCTTCGTTTTCCTCGCCCATCGGGGATGCGTCGACTACCGGGGCGTCAGTGGTTGCGGTGTCTGCGGAATCGGTTTCAGCTGTGTTTTCTTCCTTGAGCAGGCTATTAATATCAGTGCCCGCTTTCAGTTTGGCCAGCAGTTTATCGGCGGTCTTTTTGGCAACTTCTTTGCCGCGGTTCTCCTGATACAGTTTGCGTGCGATTTCTTCGGTTGCGTCTTCAAGAGAGATGGTTCCTTCTCGGAAGGTCTCCAATTTGATAACGTGGTAGCCGAATTCTGTTTCGACAACACTAGATAACTGGCCAGGTTCCAGGGAAAACATCGCATCGTCAAATGCGGGAACCATTACACCTCGAGGATTGAATCCAAGATCGCCCCCCTTGGTCGCGCTGCCCGGATCTTCGCTGTTTTCTCTGGCCAGTGCGGCAAAATCCTCCCCGGCTTCGGCGCGTGCCAGCAACGATTCCGCTTTGGCTTTGGCAGCCGCTTTGGCTTCTTCATCAGCGTCTTCTCCGGCCTTTATCAAAATATGTCGTGCACGCGCTGATTTCTCGACGTTGGAATATTTAAACTTATTGGTTTCGTAATACTGTTTAATTGCGTCCTGATTTTCTTGAATCCACGATGACAACTCCTCAGAATTGTCGTCGAGGTTTCCGGCGATTAACGCGGGGGCGAGTTTGATATAGGACAGTTTGGCAGTATCGTTTTCGCGGTTGTAGGTATCTTTCAATTCATTTTCAGATACCGCGATACCGCCGATCAGAAGGGTACGCATTCTCTGGGCGATGATTTCCAGCCGCTGTTCTTCCACAAACGCGGGCTCTTTGAAATTCAAACGATATTTGATCACGTTATCAAATGTTTTCGTATCGAATTTTCCTTCCGCATCGACAAAGCGTCCGAGAGAGGCGCGGTGTCCGTCCTTTACCATAATGGAAACGATGCGATCGGGACTGATTGAGCTGAATTGCAGCTGGAAACCGAGTTGCGTGACGATTGCGGAAATCGGGCGGGTGATAAAAAATTCGCCGTTGATAATATTTTCCTGGGCTTCTTCTGTGGACGCGGAGACGCCGGCTTTCTGCGCCATGTTGAGGAGCAGTTGGCGTTCCACCAACCCTTTGGCAACCTGTTGACGAAGTGCTGCGTACTCAGGACTTTCTTGAGATATCTCTCGATCCACATTCATATTAAGCGCGTAATTGAGTGTGGCCTGCGAGATTTCAACACCGTCAACGACGATTGCCGTGTCGTCTCCTGAACTTTTTCCCCATCCTTGACTTTGCTGTCCGAATGAAACAGCAAACACAAACGACAGTGCGCCAATGATTAACAGACCGACAAGACCACCCACGTGATTACGAATATATTCGAGCATTTAATTTCCTCCGGAATTACCTATCCATTTCAATCGTTGCAAAAAACGTGAACTCTCATGCAAAGACGATTGTTCTAAAATAAACGCGCGCAATGTTACAGAGAGAGCGAGGAAAGGCAAATGGTTTATAATTTTTCTTTCGACAAAGTGAACGAAGGTATGTTATTGTGTTCAAATGTAGGAGTGGTGCCGGTTTCACTGATCACTTGTGCACGATTTCGAAAAAAAAATTTTTGTTTATAATGCAACAATGATTCTGTGATGCAAAAAGGGGTATGAATCTCCTTGAAAGATATAGGCGAATTTGTTAGTAAAGTGGCTGATTTTTTGTATGAAATGCAAAAATATCAGTAAAATCAACGGTTTATGATTGATTCGGGCCATGGCGGCCGGGTTTTGACAATAACTGTACTTTCGGCTTAGAGGGTACGGAGAAAAATAGATGATATTTGATTGGCTCCACAGCCTGCTGTCCAGCGATCTTGCGATTGATCTCGGAACAGCCACAACACTGATTTACGAAAAAGGACGCGGTATTGTTTGCTGTGAACCCTCGGTGGTTGCCGTACAGACTGACCAGCGCGGCGTGAAAAAAGTGTTGGCCGTCGGAACTGCGGCCAAGGAAATGCTTGGGAAAACTCCCGGCCATATTGAAGCGGTTCGTCCATTGCGCGACGGTGTGATCGCCGATTTTGAAGTTACTGAGGCAATGATTAAATACTTCATCAACAAGGTTCATCGGCGCAAGACATTGGTCAAGCCACGGATTATTATTTGTGTCCCGTTCGGGGTTACCCAAGTGGAAAGCCGCGCAGTGAAAGAGGCTGCGGAGAACGCCGGCGCTCGCGAAGTATTCCTGATTGAAGAACCGATGGCAGCTGCGATCGGTGCGGGGTTGCCGGTAACGGAGCCTTCAGCGAGTATGGTCGTCGACATCGGCGGCGGAACAACAGAGGTTGCCGTGATCTCGTTGGCCGGAATTGTATATTCGCGATCTGTGCGTGTTGCCGGTGACAAGATGGATGAAGCCATCATCGAATATCTGAAGCGGAAATACAACCTCGCGATTGGAGAGCGTACCGCCGAAGAAATTAAGATCAACATCGGAAACGCCTACCCGTCTGAAGAAGTTTATACCTATGAGGTAAAAGGACGAGATCTGGTTGCCGGTGTGCCCCGGACCGTTGAAATTAATTCCGATGAAATTCGTGAAGCATTGAGCGAACCGATTAATGCCATTGTTCAAGCGGTTATGGCGGCGTTGGAATATACTCCACCGGAACTGTCTGCCGACATTATTGATAAAGGCATTGTTATTACCGGTGGTGGTGCGGAGTTGCGAAATCTTGACGTCTTGCTTCGGGAGGAAACCGGATTACCGGTAATGGTGAGCGATGATCCCACATCTGCGGTAGTGCTCGGGTCTGGAAAAGCGTTGGATAACCTGGATCTCCTTCGCGAGATAACCATGAACTGAGCGGATACACCGCATGTCTTTCCTTGCGCGTTATAAAAATGTTTTCATCTGCATCGTTGCGTTGGTTACACCGTTTCTTTTTTTAAAAGCCAACCTGGCTGATCCTGCGAAACTGACATCGCTTGACAGAGTGCTTCTAACGATTTCGACACCAGTGCAATGGGCAGCTACTTCGACTGCGGAAACCATTGATACGATTTGGACCAACTATATTTTTCTGGTGGACACTGAGGATGAAAACGAGAGGTTGCGCTTTGAGAATCAGCGATTGAAAGCGGAAAACAGTTTGTTTTTGAAAACGGAGCAGGAGGTGCGCCGACTTCGTCGGATGCTTATGTTCCGCGAAACATTTACCGGACAGCTCCGCGCGTCTCGGGTGGTTGCTCGTGTGGTGGGAAGAGGTATTTCAGAGCAGTTTCGAGTGGACCGAATTCATCTGGATTTGGGAGAGGAAGATGGGCTGAAAAAGGGGCTGCCGGTAGTCACATTTGAAGGATTGGTCGGACAGATTGCACGGTTTGAGGGCGAGTACGCGGATGTGATGCTTTCTGTTGACCGAAAAAGTTACGTACCAGTGTATGTGCAAAGAAACGGCGCGCAGGGAATATTGCGCGGCACCGGAGAGTTGGACAGGTACACGTGCGAGGTGGAATACCTGCTTCGTTCTGATGAAGTGCAAGAGGGAGATCAATTGTTCACATCCGGGACAGGAGGAAAATTTCCGGAGGGTATTCTGGCGGGTACGATCAAATCTGTACGCCGTGAAAACACCGGATTATTTCAGAAGGTGGTGGTGGAGCCGGCGGTGAATTTCTCCAGACTGCGGGAAGTATTTGTCATTATGGAGACCCCTCACAAAGGGGATATAAATTCAGTGGAATCCAAGTAGTACGCCATGCGAACAACGGGAACCATTATTTTTGCATTTATTTTGCTGGTGCTCCAGTCCGCATTTTCGCATCTGGTCCCCTGGGACATGTTCGTTCCCAATGCGGCATTGACGATTGTTTTATATATGGGGTTGCACGATCACGATCTTGGCCGGGGGGCGCTGGTTTCGTTCGTGATCGGATATATGATGGATGCCTTTGCCGGCAGTCCCATCGGATTATTTACATTTGTTTCGGTTACTGTTTTTTTGGTCTCTAAAGTTGCAGCCTGGAGATTGTTCCTTCAAGGTTGGATTTTTGAAATAATTCTGGCATACTTTTTAGCAATTGTGGCGGGAGGTGTGATCCTGGGGATCCGTGCGTTATTTGATCAGGATTTTGGGAGTTTACTTACGCATGCAAAAATAGTAGGCTTGCGCGCGGTTGCAACAGCCTTGGTTGCGCCGTTTGTATTTCGCGGTATGAGATGGATTGAACAGTTTTCAGCGACCGCGAAGCGCAATGCAAGTAGAGGAAAGGTAATCAGAAGATAATGTACATCTCACCAAGAAACGAGCTGTCTGAATTTCGTCGACGATATCGGTGGATGCGTCTGTTTGTTTTCTTGACCTTTCTGATTTTTGTATCGCGCCTGGTGTATCTGCAGTTGGTTCATGGCGATGAGTATCACGAAAAAAGTATGAATAATGTGATTCGTACGGTTTCGCTGCCGGCGGTACGCGGCCGGATTTTTGATTCCAAGGGGCGTGTGATGGCGACCAGTATGCCATCGCACACACTTGTTGCCATTCCTCACTATGTGGATATGGGAGAGGGCTTCGCGCGTCTCGTTGAGTTGTTGGGGTTGGATGAGCAGGAAGCCGAAGCCATTGCTGCGAAGTTGAATGATTATCGTAAAGACAGCAAAGACATGCGCCGCTTTCAACAGATTGCTTTGTTGGAAAGCATGGCGCCGGAGCAACTCGCCGCTGTGAAAGCGCATCAGGATGAACTTGCCGGGATTGATGTGGTCGATGAGCCGCGTCGATACTATCCCTATGGCGAAGTGGCCAGTCATGTCATCGGCTATATGAATGAAGTTAATGGTGACGACATTGTGCACGCGAATGACAATGAAGATATTGCGGACAAGTATCGGGCCGGCGATTTGATCGGTCGCAAAGGAATCGAACGTTCGTTTGAGGCGGAGTTGCGCGGAATTCGTGGATGGCGGAAAAAGGTGGTCGATGCACGTGGACTTCCGTTGTCCCGGGAAAAGGTGGAAGGATTGCTGCCCGATGCCAGTATGCAGGAACCCAGCCCGGGATATGATATCACGTTGACGATCGACGTGGCACTTCAGAAGTTGACCCGTCAGGCATTGAGCGGTCATCCATCGTCATCGGCGGTTATCATGAATATTCATGACGGCAGCATCCTTGCCGCGGTAAGCAGGCCTTCGATCGACTCGAACAAGATGACCAATGGATTGACCTACGCGGAACACGAAACGATTAATGAAAATCCTTATCGCCCGCGAATAGACAAAACGGTTTATGAAAATTATTTTCCGGGGTCGGTGTTCAAGCCGTTTACCGCGTTTGCCGCGTTGGAAGAGGGGATTGTCACACCGGAGGATGTATTTAACTGCAGTGGTTTCCATGAATTCGGCGGTCGTATCTTTAAATGCACCCACTCACATGGGGACATGACCATGTATGACGCATTGGTTCAATCCTGTAACGTCTACTTTTATAATCTGGCGGAAATGACCGGCATGGATCGCATCGCTCGGTACGCAGGGGAGTTCGGTTTTGGACAGAAGACCGGCGTCGGCTACAATACCGAGGCGACAGGGCATATTCCGACGCGCGAGTGGTATGATAAAAATTTCCCCGGCCAATTCAGGATTGGCCATACGCTGAATGCGTCTATCGGCCAGGGAAATACAAAAGTAACGCTGATGCAGGTGGCGGCTGCATATTCGGCGCTGGCCAATGGCGGGACGCTGTATCAGCCCCAAGTGGTGAAAAGCATTGAAACGCCGGATGGCGAGGTGGTGAAAGAATTTCAGCCAATCATCAAACGCCGGGTGACGGTGAGCAAGCACAGTATGGATTTGGTGATGGAAGCCCTGGCCGGAGTCGTTGAGGATGAGGAAGGAACAGCACATTCCGCGTATAATGAGTCGGTGTCTATTGCCGGAAAAACCGGTACTGCCCAGGTCGTGAAACAATCCCGGAAAAAGGGTGACACGATGGCGGATTTTTATTATCGGAATCGGGATCATGCCTGGTTCGCGTCGGTGGCGCCGATTGAAAACCCCGAGATTGCAATCGTTGTACTCGTGGAGCACGGTGGCGCAGGTGGTGAGCATGCGGCGCCGGTTGGGGTTGAGATTGCTCGTCGATATTTCGATGAAATTGCCCCTCGGCATGAAGCTCCCTTGCTGGCAGATAGTCCCGACAACAATCAAACCGATGTGCGTGTGCCGGTAGAAGATTCCGCGCCGACAACAGCCTCCGCACATAAGCGATAACTCAAGTTTCATGGCAGGCTCTCTCGTATACCGAAAGCGAGATGAATTCGACTGGATTCTGTTCGGTGTGGTGTTTCTGATTTCCACTGTGGGAATTCTCAATCTTTACAGCACGGGTACCGCATCGGGGTCGCCAGAATTGTACTTGACTCAGTTGTACTGGGTGGTCCTTGGGGGAATCGGCTCTTTCATTGTGGCAATCATCGATTATAAGCACTACGAGCGGTATGGCTATCTGGCATACGGCGGCGGTGTTTTATTGCTCATTCTGGTGTTGATGTTCGGCAAGGAAGTGGGCGGGTCTGTGCGTTGGTTTGCGATTGGGGAATTTCGGTTCCAGCCGTCGGAATTGATGAAAGTGTTGCTCGTGGTTGGGTTGGCCAAGTATCTGCACCATGATCCCAAAGCGGAAGGTCGCAAGCTGGAGGATATGTTTATTCCTGCGCTGATGACCGGTCTTGCAATGGTTCTGATTTTGAAAGAACCGGATCTTGGGACAGCGCTGCTGTGCCTTCTGGTTTTTCTCAGCATCATGATGCTGACACGGCTGACAGTGCGCTCAACGATTACTTTGCTTCTCACCACGCCCATTGTTGCTATTTTAGGATGGAGTTATCTGTTGAAGGACTATCAGAAGCAACGGGTTGTTTCATTCTGGAATTTGTTTGTGGATCCCGAAGCGGATAAACTTGGTGCCGGATGGCACGCGAATCAGTCGATGATCGCAATCGGATCGGGACAGGTGACCGGCAAAGGATATTTACAGGGAACTGCCGGGCCGCATCATTTTTTGCCGGAGTGTCGAACCGATTTTCCATTTTCGGTATTTGCCGAAGAACAGGGGTTTCTGGGCGCAGCGGGCCTGGTACTATTGTATCTGTTTTTGGTGATGTGGTGTATTCGAATCGCTGCGCAGTCCCGAGATCGGTTCGGTTCTGTGATTGCTGTGGGAATCGGCTCAATTTTCTTTTGGCATGTTGTGATTAATCTGGGAATGGTGATGGGGGTGATGCCGGTGGTTGGTATTACCTTGCCGTTGTTCTCCTACGGGGGATCGTCGGTATTGACATTTATGCTGGGAATCGGTCTGTTGATGAATGTTTCGATTCATCGATTTCGCCGCAATTACAGCGCCTGATGTCAAAGGGGTTGCGATGAGACGATTCTCCGCCGTCTTTTTTCAGTCTCTGACACGCGTTGTTTCAGTTATGTCTCCCGTTTTTATTCGAAAAGCCGGATTTTTTCTTGGTTGCGTCTGGTACTATTGTTTGCCAGTTCGTCGACAGGTGGCGAAAGACAACATGCGCCGTGCGCTTTTAAAAACTGATGCCGAAGTCTCCAAGCTGGTTCGGCGGTCACTGGGGCACATGTGCACCAATGTGCTTGAAACCTTGAAGATAAGCATTGTGCCCGGGGCATTGGATAGCTGCGTTCACGTGGAAGGTTTGTCTCATTACGAGCGGGCGATTCAGCGGGGTAAAGGGGTATTGGTGGTTACCGCCCATTTGGGAAACTTTGATCTGCTCGCTGTTTCTCAGGCGCGTAATCGGGTACCTCTCGCTATTGTAAGTAAACGATTGCACAATCAAAGTGTAAATCGCGTCTGGATGAATGCACGGCGAGCAAGTGGTTTGCGCATTTTCGAGGAGGGAAAACAGCAGAAAAGTATTCTGAAGTGGCTTCGGGACGGTAACGTGCTCGGATTGGTTTTCGATCAGCGATTGTCCGAGCGGAGGGGGGGGATTTCCGTACCGTTTTTCGGTTACAATGTGTGGACGGATAGTGCTGCGGCAAAGTTATTTTTTCATACCGGGGCAACGATTCTACCGGTTGTAACGTTTCGAGAGCCGGATGGCAGTCATCGTATTGTCGTCGAACCGCCTTTGCAGGGGGACGAATTGTTCAATGAAAGATCGGAACGCCAGGTTATGTTGAAATTACATTCTCGATTGGAGCAGTGGATTTCCGATTATCCGGAACAATGGCTGTGGATACATCGACGTTTCGCGCGCTGCGTTCCATCGAGATTCCGGAATACGTCTTATTAAAAAAAAATGAATATACATTCAAAAAACAATTGCTTGAGTCATGGGGCCTTTAAGAGTACTATCTTTGTCTACGGAAATATGTATCATGCCTTGATGCATTTTGTTATTATCAGCGCGTCATTGGATGCATAGGAGATGATTGATGCGAAAAGTCCTGATGGTTTTAATGATTCCTTTGGTTGTCGGTTTTTCCGCATCTGCGGCAGCAACAACACTTTCCGGGAAAATTTCGGTTTCAAAGAAATTCATGGAGCAGCTTGACGCCGCACGCAAGGAAACTGAAAAGGCGCAAGTAAGAGGGTATTGGAACGAACCCAACGGGATACGTCCGGTGGCGCCGGTACGGTTTGATTTATCATCGGATATAGGAGTGGCAATATACATGGACGGTGCGAAAGATCCAAAGCCCGATCCCGTGCTGTCATTGAACGTGTTGACCGGTTCTCTTGAAAAAAATGTCGTCGTGATTCGTCCTCAGAGTCGAATCAAATTTATTATGAAGTCGCCTTTTGACCACGAACTGTACGCTCCGGGAAAACACGACTTTAAACCGCAGAAACAAGGGAACAATTCTTTTCGTCCCATCGATTTTTACAGTGCCGGTGTTTTTGAAGTGAAGTGCAAGCTGTTTCCTCATTTTCAAGGGTGGGTCGTCGCAACACCTGCAACGCATGTTCCTGAAGTAAATAAATCCGGAGCATTTACCGTTGAAGATATGGAAGAGGGAAAATACACCTTGAAGGTGTTCTTTCGCGGCAAATGGATAGTTGAAAAAAAATTTGAAGTGTCTGGCAAAAAACAGGAAATTGCGGTGACACTGAACGATGTTTCCGGGAAAGCGGAATCATCTGAAAAAGATGAAAAGGAAGAGCCCCAGAAGGCGGAAGCCAAAAAAGAAGGGGACAATGCCAAGGAAGCAAAAAATAACGAATAGCCGGTTTTTCATCCGCATTTAGTAGGGGTTACATGTTTATTTCTCGTTTTTGGACATTATTATTGGTGATTGCAGCTGCAATTTCTGTATCGGTATTGATGTTGGCAAAGGATTTGGTGAATCGAGAGCGTGAAGAGAGTGCGACAGCGGGGTTATACAAAGAACTCGACAAGCTGGAAGTGGCCTTCACGCTTCATGCCCGCAAGAGACTCGATGTACTGGTATCTGTGTCTGCGGATGCTGATGTCACTTCCAATATGGCATCTATTGCACACACTCCCGGTAAAGTGGATGAGTATCGGCCCAAATTGTTGACGGCGCTGAACAAGAAGAATGACGATTTGGACAAGTATCGCGCGGATATGCTTCTCGCGGTGGGAACCGATGGCGATGTACTGGTGAAAACCGGCGCCAAAGGGCGCGAAAACGGGTTTAGTCTTGCCGGCGTTCCGACTGTTGAAGCAGCGCTGCGCGGATATGTGCGTGACGATGTTTGGAAGTTGGGCAGCGACGTATACCTGATTGCGGCGCGCCCGGTTATTCACAGTGGTCAATATGTGGGCGCAATTGTTCACGGTTTGCTTTTAACCGATGAGATGGCAAGCAAGTTTTCGAACACTGCGCAGGTGGCTTATTATTCCGGGGGAGTGATGCTTGCTATCGGCACGCCCGATTCAGAAGATGTGGCGCGGGCGAAAGATTCTGAAATTTCGTCCCCCCTTGCGCGATTGGAAAGCGATAAGCAATACGAGCAGAAGAACCGCAGCGATATTCATCGCATCAAAGGTGAAAAACAGGATTTTCTCGCGGTGTTTTCCAAAATCCGCGGACAGGCGGCATTGAACGGTGTCGGCTGGGCGGTTGTCGTACCGGTGAGTCGCCCCATAGAGCTTACTTCCATTTACGAAGAGGCTGGTTCGCAAGATGTGGAGAATCTGCCTTGGCTGACAATTATCGGCGGCGCCCTTTTGATGATTCTGCTCGGGTGGTTCTGGAATTATTTTGAATCGGAGAGACCGATTTCGAAGCTGCAGAAGGCTATTTTGGCACTTGAAAAAGCAGATGTGAAAGATCAACTGAACGTATATAAGTACAAGCGCAATGTTCGAAAAATAGCCATCGCATTCAACAAAGTGATGGATTACAAGCTGAAGGAAGTGATGAATGCGATGGGCGAAGGCGGAAAAAATGTTTCGTCCATTCTGGGCGACAGAGATACTTCCCGATTGTCGTCCGCAGCGTTCCGTTTCGCTGAAGATATGGCAGATGATATTCCTGCTCCGCCATCGGCTTTGGAAGCACCGCCGCCAGATGCCAAACCTAAATTACCCAATATGGGGGGCGGAAAAGTGATGCCTACGCCGCCGACCGGTGCCGCCAAGCCATTGACCGGACCTCAGAAGCCTCTCGGTGCTGCGACCCCTCCAGGAGTACCGTCGATTGATGAAACCGTGTATTTCAAGCAGGTTCATGCCGAATTTGTCGCACTGAAGCAGAAATTGGGTGAACCGGTTGATCAGCTTACCTATGAGCGGTTCGAGGTCACATTGAAAAAGAACCGCGATGCGTTGAAAGCGCGCTACGGGTGCAAAGCCGTTAAATTCAACGTTTATGAAAAAGATGGCAAAGCTTCGTTAAAAGCCATTCCTGTAAAGCCGTAGCGAATAGAAATAACTCCAGCGTGCCGTGTTCGGGATATTCATGACTCCGCATCCTTTTTCAAGGTGGGCTCCGTGTTGTCGCTTTTGGCTCCCGATACGCTATGACCGGTATGCACGCCACGACAAGGAACAGATCCCCGCGGGTCAGTACGCGGAGTCCCCTTAATAACACCCGTAACGAACACGCCAGAGAGTAGATTTTTAACGCGTTTATGTCAGTGCGACAACTGAAAAAGGAATGAAAAGTGTTTCACTATCAATGCGGATAAGCGCTTGAAATTGATTTTCAGGAGCCATATAAGTGCGTATGAAGGTTGCCAAACTATCTGTTCGGAAGCGAGTTTTCCTGGTTGTTGGAACTGTTATATCGGTGATGTGGGTTGGGTACATCTTCGCCGACAGGGAACAGATAGTACTTTCCGATGCGGTGCGTGAAGAATTCGGGGGAGATTATGTAAAACTTCCGTGCGGTGTCACCCACTATGAGCGGTTGGGCGATAATGCAGCACCGATGGTGGTTTTGCTCCACGGCTCCACTTTATCCATTTGGGATTTTGATCTCCAGGTTGAAACGCTGTTGAACGCGGGATTCCAAATTTTACGATACGATGCCTTGGGGCGAGGGTTGTCGGATCGTCCCGATGTTGACTATACCCGCGATCTGTATGTAACCCAGCTTTTACAAGTTCTTGATGCACTTGAAATCAATGAACAGGTTATTCTGCTTGGTCATTCTCTCGGCGGTGCCATCGCCATGGAATTTACATCGCGGTTTCCTTCTAAAGTGCGAGGTGTTGCGCTGCTGTCTCCTGTGATCAATTCGGTGCATTCCACACCGCCGTTTGTCATATGCAACACTCCGATAATCGGTGATTTTTTACTTCGCGTCGCCATGCTTGAAGTGTTGCGCGTGCGTGCGAATGGACAGTGGGCAGGGGTTGGTGTAAATGTTGAAAAGTACGACAGATTGTTTCGTCGACAAGCGTCAATTGAAGGATTCGAGCATGCGGTGTGTTCCATGTTCCGGACCGATCTGGTTGGTGACTATCGCGCGACATTTCGCAAAGTCGGCAAACAGAATATACCGGGACTTATCGTATACGGAGAAGATGATCCGGTTATTTGGTCGAGTGATGTGGAAGCATTGCGTCCACAGTTGAAGTCATTTTCGTTTGAAAAAATTCAGGGGGGAAAGCATTCTACCCATGTGCAGAATCGGTCGGCATTTGATCGGATACTACTGACATTTTTAAATTCGATTTCAGCGCGTTGATCTCGATACCTGTTTGTGTTTTGTATAATTTGTTTCATATTGTCTGATTTGGTAAATCGTGTAAGTCTAATTGGTACTTTTTGTGTTTTATTTTCCTTTAGTAGTATTTGTAGATGCGCGTTGAGGGTGATGAAAACAAAGGAGTTTTTGCATGGCCGGCTCTATAAAATTTGACTATGACAAGAAGAACGACATTACCATTGCGACTCCCCATTGGCACATCGTTGATGAGAATGATTGTGAGGTCTGGTACAAACAATGGATTGATTATCTGAAGTTTTCCAGCCGAAAAATGGATTTCATTATGGTTCTTGACGATTTTAAAGTGGATTCCGCCATCGCTTCGGTGTGGGGAGAATACCGCGCCAAAATAAATAAGGAATACATACGACACGGATATCGTGTGAATCCCGAGCTGTCTGTCAGCATTTACATCAAAACAAGCGGCATTCGCTATAATGCGGCTTCGTCGGAAGCGGCTTCGATAGAAGATGCCATTGAGGCGATCAACGCAGCCAGAGCGGCGGAAAACAAATAAATATAACAGCGAAAGTGCTGTGCGTTCTTTTTTCGGGCTGTTCCGCGAATAAACGATTTTAAAAAAACTTTCACTTTGCATAAAAACAGCTACACTACCATATTCTCTTTTGTGTGAAAAAGCAGAGCAGGGCGTTGTGCGGCAGGGTGGCGTGTGAAACGAGCGGAAGGTTCCACATTGTCTGATTCGAAAAACAGTTCAAAACCACAAACCGAAAAGTTGTTTCCCAATGCGTCTATTTTAAGTTTGGATGAACCCTCGGAGACATTTCATCTGGCAGAGCATGTGACACCGTTGGAGTTGGATGAGCCCTCAGAAACATTTCCGCTTCCTCCGGATTCATCCACGTTGCGGATGCACGGACCGCCGCCGGTTCCTTCCAGCGCTCAGAAAAGAGTGTCTACTTCGCCGCCGCCGATGACAAGAGTCGATAGCGCAACGCGAAAATCGATGCCGCCGCCACCTATTCTGAAACAAGCAGGCAGCGTGCAAAAGCACAAATCGATGCCGCCGCCGCCGATGACAAGAGTCGATAGCGCAACGCGAAAATCGATGCCTCCACCTCCTCCGCATCAAAAGAAAAGCGGCGATGCTACCGGCACAACACCATATTATGGTTTGAAAGTTACCGGGGGATTGTTGGGGCAGATATTGGTGGACAACGGTTTTATAACAGACGATCAACGGGACTATTGTCTTAAACTTCAGTCCCAATCGGGCAATTTCTTTCGCATTGGCGAGTTGGCTGTAAAACAGGAGTTCATCAGCGAAGAAAACCTGGCGTTATGTTTGAAGGCTCAGAAAACCTACGTTCAGGGGATAAAAAAAGAACAGTCGCGTATGATTCGATTGCCCGAAGAGGTGGCCAAGGCACAATTGGCATCTGACGGGCAGGGCGCGGCGATGTTTAAAAAGTGGTTGTCGTCTGCATTAAAACACGGCGCGAGTGATTTGCACGTAATGACTGGGCAGCCATTGGTACTTCGCCATATGGGGAAGCTGGTACGGTCGAAGCAATCACAAATTAGTGCTGAGAGGGCGACTGAAGTCTTGGAGTCGGTATTGTCTGACGCCGACAAAGAACAATTGAAACAAAACAGCAGTATATTGAAATGTATCGAGCTGAAGGGGGTTGGGCGTGCGAGGGCGAATGTGTTTCGGCATATGGGGGGGCTCAATGGAACCTTTCGTTTGATTCCGAAAAATCCGCCGTCGCTGGTGTCACTGAATTTACCGTCTCAGCTGGCGAAGTTTACAACCTACGCGCAAGGGTTGGTGCTGGTTACCGGGCCCATCGGATGCGGAAAAACGAACACCATGGCTGCGCTGGTTGATATTGTAAATCGCGAGCGTCGAAATCACATCATCACCATAGAGCGCCCGGTTGAGTTTATTCACCAGAATGCTCGATCGATTGTGACTCAGCGAGAGGTGGGAATCCACACAAAAGGCTACGCCAGTGCGCTTCGTGCAGCATTGCGCCAGGACCCGGACGTGATTGTGGTTGGTGAAATGAATGATGTGGAGACCGCCAGACTTGCGATTTCCGCAGCGGAGACGGGCCATTTGGTATTTGCCACGTTACACACCGATAACGCCGTAAGGACCATCAACCGCGTTCTCGATATTTTTCCACCGGACGAACAGAATCAGATCCGTTCGATGTTGTCAGAGAGTCTCAGGGGAGTGGTCTGTCAGCGTTTGGTGGCGCGCCATAATGAACCTGGATTGATTCCGGTGATGGAGTTGTTGTTCACCACTCCCGCGATTCGAAATCTGATTCGGGAAAGTAAAGTCTACCAGCTCCCTAACGCCATTCGCATGAGTAAGGAGTTGGGAAATCGAACTTTCTCGGATTACGCCGCGGAAATGGTTTCCAGGGGAGATATCAGTGAAGCGACCTATGAGCAGTTCTGCATGGAGGAAACCTGATTATGGCGGGACTCGACAAGTTGTTGTTGAAGATGGTTGAAAGCGGCGCCTCTGACCTCCATCTGAGCAGCGGGGAACCCGTGCGTATGCGAATTGATGGCGAACTGAAACGAGTTGCCGACAAGCCGCTTGAAAGCAAGCGACTTCGAACATTGATGAAAGAAATCTGTTCGACATCTCTTTGGGAGCAATACGTTCAGAACAACGATCTGGACTTCGCATACGGACTGAAAGGGGTCAGTCGATATCGATGTAACTATTTCATGCATCTGTATGGTCCGGCAGCGGTGTTTCGACGGATTCCCGAAAAAATTGTTCCACTTGAAAGTCTCGGTCTGCCATCCGTGGTTGATAAACTTACAAAGTTGAAACGAGGCCTGGTGTTGATGACCGGTCCCACCGGAAGCGGAAAATCAACTACGTTGGCAGCGATTATCGACCGCATGAATCGTACACGCTCGTTGCATATCATCACGATTGAAGACCCCATTGAGTTTGTGCATCGTTCTGATAAATCGGTGATTGTCCAGCGGGAAGTCGGTCATCATGCCCCTACGTTTTCGAGGGCATTGTTTGATGCGCTGAGTCAGGATCCGGATGTGATTCTGGTGGGAGAGCTGCGAGACGCCGAGACAATGCAATTGGCAATCAGCGCTGCGGAAATGGGAATTCTGGTGCTGGGAACGTTGCATACCAACAGTGCATCAAAGACCATTGACCGTTTGGTGGATAGTTTTCCAGCGAATCAGCGGGAACAGATACGGGGAATGTTGTCAGAATCGGTTCGGGCGGTCGTCGCGCAGCAGTTATTGAAACGAGTGGATACGCGCGGTCGAATCGCTGCGATTGAAGTGCTGCTTGATGGCCCCGGGCTGCCGAATATTATTCGTGAGGGAAATGCCACCAAATTGCTGTCATATATTGAGGCCGGGAAAGGTCGGGGAATGCAGTTGCTGGATGAAGCGTTATTGCATCTGGTGTTTCGCAAGGCTGTGTCAAAAGAAGATGCTTACCTAAAGGCAACCGACAAACAGCGATTTGTCGCTGCGTTGCAGGCGGAGGGGATTTCCTTCCAGGCAGAATAGAATCTACGGAGGGTGTATGTCGGCATTGGTAAATGACCTGTCGAAACTCAGAGCGGTGATTCACAATATTGAAACGGTGATTCAGGGGAAATCATCGGTGGTGGAGCAACTTCTGGTATGCTTACTCGCAGAGGGACATTTGCTGCTTGAGGACATGCCGGGAGTGGGTAAAACCACGCTGGTGAAAGCATTGGCGTCCAGCATCTCATTACGTTTTTCGAGAATTCAGTTCACGCCGGATTTGTTGCCGCAGGATTTGCTCGGAACCAACGTGTTGAACCCGAGCGATGGAACGTTCACGTTTCATGGCGGCCCGGTATTTACTAATTTGTTGCTTGCCGATGAAATCAATCGTGCATCTCCCCGAACCCAGTCGGCCTTACTGGAGGCAATGAATGAGCAGCAGGTCACCATTGACAGTGTGTCCCGCGCTCTTTCTCCTCCATTTATGGTTGTCGCGACTCAGAACCCGGTGGAGTTCCAGGGAACCTATCCGCTTCCCGAGGCACAACTGGATCGGTTTATGATGCGTTTATCGGTTGGCTATCCGGATCCGGCTGATGAACTTCAAATTCTTCAGGAGCGTCAAAAGGAAGACCCTCTGAAACGGCTGATGCCGGTGATGCGCCCGGATGATTTGGCACAGTTGCAGCGGCAGGTTCGTGATGTGATTGTTTCTGATGATGTGGCGAAGTACATTTTGCGTCTTGTTGCACGAACGCGCCATGCGGAAGGTGTGAGCGTGGGCCTGAGTCCTCGTGCGTCATTGGCACTATACCGTGCGGTTCAGGCGAGAGCGTTCGTACATGAGCGACCGTATGTGTCTCCAGAAGACGTTCAGGTGCTGTTCCCCTGTTGCATGAGTCATCGATTGGTATTGTCATCTGCAGCGCAATATGGAGGGCGCAGTGTTTCTCATATTGTTTCAGAAATTTTAGAAGCAGAAACTGTACCGGTATGAATTTCGCGCGGTTCAACCATGTGTTGGTTCCGCAAAGCGCCCATGAACGACTGGCATGGTTGACATCGCGACGTGGGCGATTTCTTCGGGGCGGATTTCATCTATATCTGTCCTTGACTCCGTTGGGAAGAGGGCTGCTTCTGTTCTGGCTGTTCGCCGGTGCGCTCGGACTGAATGTGTCTGATACGGTTTGCTATGTGATGTGGGCGGTGGTGACAGGGGTGTTGGCCGCATCTCTGGCTGTTCGTAGATATTATCCGCTTCGCGATGTGACCATACAGGCGGTTGCCCCCAATCGGGTGAGCGTGGGTGCCGAGCTTGAGATTGAAATTACACTTCATAGCGCATGGGAGTCGTATGCGCATGTGCAGGTGGAAGCGCCGTTTCTGACATGGGACGGGACATATATCAGTGAAAGACAGATGGTGACGGCCCTTCCTCGCGGACAAACCGTAACCCATCGGGCGACAGCTCGGTTTTCCGCAAGAGGAATTCATTCTTTGATGCCGGTATTCGCATCGCGCAGTGTTCCTTGGGGCGTCGCCGCAGGGCCGATATGTCAGAGCGAAATTCTGGACTTCGTCGTTGTTCCCACTTTCCCTAAAATTGTAAATATGCAATTGCCGCGAGCGCACAGGTGTCAGCCGCGAGGGGTTCCGATGGCTTCCAGCACGGGAGAGGCGTTGGAACTCGGCGGCGTGCGACCGTATCAGGCGGGGGATCGCGTACGGGATTTACATGCGCGCACCTGGGCGAGAACCGGAATCCCCCACGTGCGCCAATACCAGCAGGAGTATTTTTCGAGAGTCGGTGTAGTTCTTGATGTGAACGCGATTCATGTTTCGGAGAAGCAGTTTGAAGCTGCGGTTTCGCTGTGTGCGGGTATTCTCGCCCATGTTGCCGATAAAGAAGCTCTCATTGATGTGATGTGCATCGGGAATAATGTGCATTCATTGACCATTGGACGCAGCCTGGGGTTTTTGGCTCAGGCCCTTGATTTGCTGGCAACAGTAACTCCGGGCGACGCGTTTTCGCTGGAATTGATCCAACCGCGTCTGTATGCGCAGATGGCGTCACTATCATCGGTAGTGATGGTTTGTCTTTCTGTAGATGATTCGGTTCTCCGAATTCGGGAGTGGTTGACGCAATTGAATATACCGGTTCGGTTACTGGTGGTTCAGCCAGACATGTCAACGGTACCCGCTTATGGCACGCTGGTGACACCGGCTCAGATTGCGTCGGGGGAGGAGTTACGGCTATGAGCAGGTTGCGCCGCATGACGTTGATTCCCGCGCTTCTGATCTGTTCCTTCGGTCTGGGGATTCTCGGCAATGCGTGGGGAGAAGCGTTTCTGTTGGCGGTGGTGTCCGTGATGAGCGCATTGGTGCCGCGAAGAGAGTTGGATACCTACGGGCAGTTGATCGCCATACTGCTGTGGGGTGGATTTGTATATCTGTGGTTTGGAATGATTCTTCCCGAATTGGTTGAGACACAAACAACGACATTGTATTTGCCCGGGAAAATGGGCGTTTCTTTTTGTATCGGTGTTGTGAGCATGCGGCAACCAATGAAGAACGCGCTGTTCACCCATACAGGGGACGCCATGGGGTTGTTTTTCGGAGTGCTCTTTCTCGGCATCGGACACGGTGGCGCTGTGTACATAGGCATTGTGAGCACCGCAACGGTCGCCACGTTGGCCGGCATTTGGCGCGCACAGGTGACCCCTGTACGAAAACGAGAACAGTCCCGCCAACGCTGGCTGACATGGGTGATTGTGTTATCGGTCGCCTCGTTGGTGTCAGCGGGGTTGACGCTGGCGATTCCCCGGGCATACGAATGGAGCGTGAGTCGTTTCGTCGATTCAATGTCTATTCGCACATCCGGGTTCAGTCCCGTGCTGTCGCTGGGGGCGCTGGATCATATGCTGATTTCATCGAAGGTGATGTTTCGAGTATATACAACCAGACCAAAGTCGCAGTATCTTCGTGGTGTGGTGTACAACCGCTACCGCTCGGGCCATTGGAGCAACGGGGAAGAGGTAACAGAACAAAAGATAGGAACGTCGAAACCAGGGAACCCACAGAATTACGGGTTACACGTGATCGCGGCGAAGCCGACCGAACGGATTTTTGCACCTCTTGATACATCGAGGGTGGCTACTTTCGCCCCGGTGACGGCAAATCAATTTGCGATACTGACATTACCGAGGGGGAAAGACGTTGAGCAATACTATATTCGATCGGGCATGAACGCACTGCAATCGAAACCGCCCACAGCAGAGGATACCTCGGTTCCCCCGATATTACGGGTGAGAATTCAGCCGCTGGCGGACAGCTGGGTTCGCGGCGCTGCGGACGGTAGGCAAACTGTTGACCGCATTATTCACGCGTTGACCACACAATATCGGTACTCGTTGTCGTTTTCGCGCAAGGCGAACGCGGATGCCGTGCTGGACTTTCTGTTTCGAAACAAGCAGGGGCATTGTGAATACTTCGCTTCTGCGTATGCATTGGTTGCGCGCACGGCGGGTATTCCCACTCGTGTTGTGGCCGGATACCAAATGAAAGAATATAACGCCGTCGGTTCATATTACATGGTTCGTGAACGACATGCGCACACCTGGTGTGAGTCCTGGGTCAACGGTCGATGGGTGACGGTGGACGCTACGCCGCCGGGCGCGGCGGATTCAGCGGGCAGCGTAAGTCATTGGATGGATACGGCGGGCGTGCGGATTTCTGGACTTATTTCATGGCTCGCCGGGTTGAATCGCTGGGTATGGCCGGCTGCAATCGCCGGGCTGGGGGTGTTCTGGTTGCTGGTTCGCGTATTTCGCCGCGGCGTAGATGCCCTGAATGAGTTGTATCGTTTGGATTACAGAGCGCCTCATGCGCTGTTTGTCCAGCTTGAAACGGCCCTTCAGCGTCAGCTCCCCAGAGAGAAGCATGAGTCTCTGGAACATTGGGCGAAGCGTCTCGCCCGCCTGCCCGAAAATCAGAGTGAAGCAATATCCCTGCTTCGAGCGTACGCAGCATGGCGCTACGGAAACATCGGTGATGTCGTCGACCTGGCAAAGCGGGTTGAAAAGTGGGCAAAACATTCGTCGCGATGATGTCGTAAGCTACGAAAAATAGGTCTGTTCTCCGAAAAGGAATCGGTTTGTTTGGGTTCTATCGGGGGTGTGGGTCAATTGAGCAATAGTTGGTCATGACACCCCTCCGTGATTTTTGACCTCAAAAAAAAACGAAAAATGACTAAAAACCAAATGATTTCAAATAATAAGAACTGGCCGCATCCTTGCACTGAAAACGCTATGAGTAAACTTTTTCAATTGTAGCAAAATGCCGCAACGCAAAGAGGCCAGAGATGACACACGGACGTACTCTTCAAATCAGCAATGCACGGAACGCATGCGAACCCTCCGCTTTCGGGATGTTCACCGCATTTGTGCTATTCACCGCAATTCTGTTTTCGGTATCTTGCCAGAAGACGCAAAAAGTCGCCTACGAGGACGAAACGCTGCGCACCGGTGACGGTACTGAGTATCTGGCCCATGAAGTGGTGGTCAAAATCGGTGACAATACCAGTCTATCCGCGTTGGAAAGCGAGCTGAAAAAATACGGCGCTGAAGTGGTGAACAAGGATTCCCGCATGGCCACACAGCTGGGCATTTACCGGGTGCTGCTGCCCAAAGAAGTCACTGCCGATGTGGTTATTTCGCAGTTGATGTCTGACGGCATCACCGAGGTTGCGGAGCGCAATTATGTGGTGTCTGTGAATCTCACCCCCAACGACCCCATGTTTACCGAGCAATGGAATCTGGCCATCATTGATGCGGAAAAAGCATGGGATATTACCACCGGCGCGGCGGATGTGGTTGTCGGAGTGAGCGATTCCGGGCTTGACTTCACTCATGAAGATTTTGTCGGCAATATCTGGGAAAACCCGGGCGAGGTTCCCGGTAACGGCATTGATGATGATCAGAACGGGTACGTGGATGATGTTCACGGCTGGGACTGGAAAAACGGTGACAATGATTCGACGGATGAAGGCGGTCACGGTACCGCGGTATCGGGGGTCATCGGTGCGGTGGGGAACAACGCCAAGGGGGTTGCGGGAATCAATTGGAACGTGAAAATTGCCCCCCTTAAATTCATCAACGCCAGCGGCAGCGGAACGTTGATGGATGCGGCGGAAAGTATTTTGTACGCCGCCGAAATGAACATTCGTGTGGTGAACGCCAGTTGGGGATGCAGTGGGTGTTACTCCGACTACTTTGCTGATGTTATCGACAGGTATGCCGAAGCCGGGGGCATTTTGGTGGCGGCAGCGGGAAACGACGCCAAAGATATTGATAAACAGCCTCAGTATCCGGCCGCGTACGGTCATGACAATATCATTTCAGTCGGCGCATCCTGGAAAGAAGACACCCCCTTCGATTACTCCAACTGGGGCAAAATGAATGTGGACGTGGTTGCCCCGGGCAGGGACATACCAACCACCACAATGGGTGGCGGCTATGGCTATAAAAGCGGTACATCGCTGGCGGCGCCGCATGCGGCGGGGGTGATCGCCATGTATTGGGCGGTGAATCCCGATGCCTCTGCAGCCAAGGTGAAGCAGCGGTTGATTGCCACGTGTGACCCGGCCTCCGCGTTGAAATACAAATCCGCCTGTGAAGGCAGAATCAACGCGTACCGTATGCTGTCCGAAGATGACGAACCGCCGGCCGCACCGGAAAACCTGGTCGCCGAGCCGGGAGATCAGAACGATGCGATATTAACCTGGGACCCGGTGGATGACCCGGGTTTGGCCATGTACACTTGCGAGTGGGGGCCGGCGCCCGGGCAGTATCTGTGGGAAGTGCTGGTCCCCGGCGATCAGAACATGACTATCATTGAAGGATTGCAGGACGGCGTTCCCTATTATTTTGTATGTTATGCCACTGATAAATCCGGCAATGTAAGCTTGCCTTCGAATGAGGCGACCATGCTTCCCAAAGATGAATTGTCGCCGCCCCAGGTAATCGATTTGCGCGCAACCACCGTTCCGGGGCCGCCGGTATCGGGTTCGGTTCATACCGCCAGCAGCGAGGCGTCCACATTCTATCAGGCGGAGAACGCGTACGATGGAAGCACCGCCACCGCCTGGTTGGCAGCGCCTTCAGAAGATTCAGCAGAAGAGTATCTGATTATCGATTTTAATCAGCCGTCCACCATTGAGCGGGTGATGTTGTCTCCGGTTGCCGCGTATCCGGAGTTTTTCCCGGTGGATTTTGACATCGAGGTTTCGAACGACGGCTCTTCATGGACCGTGGTTGCCGGACTTCGCAATGTAGTGATTGACGACGTGGACGAAAAAATTGACCTGGCGTTTCCCTCGGTGACCGCGGCGCATTTGCGGTTGCGTATTCTGACCACCAGTGGATATGACTCGGGATTTATGTACACGGGCGTCAGTGAAATAGAAGTGTTTGCTCCCTCTGATGTGCCCGACGCGGTGCAGCTTACTTTTACCGCCCCCGGCGATGACCCGGGGAACGGCGTGGCCGAACGATATGAAGTTCGGTACTCCACAGAGCCGATTACGCAGGAGAACTTTTTAAATGCCACGTTGGTGAATTGGGATTCTCCCTCCGCATCAGGGGTTCTGGAGCAACTCATCGTGGATGGGTTGGAAGCGGAAACCACTTACTGGTTTGCGGTTCGCGCGGTGGATGAAGTAGGCAATTATTCAATGATGTCGAATGTGGTCGCGGCGGCAACGTCGACGATTCTGCCCGGTACAGTATCCAATTTGGAAATTCTATCCAATATGAATGGGCAGATATTTCTCACGTGGAATGCCCCCGGAAACAACGGGTATGAAGGACAGGCCGCGACGTACGCGCTGCGCTGGAGCCTGAACCCGCTCCACGCCGGTAATTTCGGGGATGCGAACCCGGTCGATGGTATTCCGACGCCGCTGCCGGCGGGCACGAACGAAATGTTTGAAATCACGGACTTGCAGCATGCGAGTGAGCCGATTTATCTGGCCATTGCCGCGGTGGATGAAAAGGGACACATGGGCGGTATATCTAACGTTGTGGAGTTGAGCCCAGAGCTGGATATGTTTGATGAGACCCCTCCCGCCAGGGTGGAAAACCTGCATGTGTTCGATTCGCTGCAGCGGGTTCGCTGGGTTGGGGAAGTAATCGATTCTTCCAGCCATTTGGCAGAACTGTATGCGGCCCGGAATTTGTTCGACGGTGATGCACTGACCATGTGGATTACAGAAGAGTTGCCGCCGGAACTTCCGGAGTGGGTAACGGTGGACTTGGGCGTCGCCCGCAGCATCAATCAGTTCCGTTTGAACCCGGCGGTGTACGGAAACATGGCCGCGAATTTTCCCAGAGATTTTGTTCTCTCCGTAAGCGCAGACAATATCAACTGGCAGCCGGTGGTAACGGTGGAGGGGCAGGAGGCTGAATCCGGGGAATGGCTGGAATGGAACTTCGATATGGTGGCGGCTCGGTACGTGAAAATCGATGTATCTCTTCGTGGTTCGGCATCGTGCAATGAGCCGACCGAATGCAACCAACCGTCCAAAGTGGTGATCAGCGAACTGGAGATAAACGGCCCCACCTCTGATTTTGATGTGGATTTGCAGTGGATTGCTCCCGGTGATGATGGGTGGGATGGCAAGGCGTATGCATACGATTTGCGCCACTCGCTGGAGCTGATTACCGAAGAAAATTTTGATGCGGCTGCCCAGGTGGCGATTGCGCAGCCGCTCAATGGCGGAATGTTTGAAGTCCACACCATCGCGGATTTGGACTGGGGGGAAGATCACTTCTTCGCGCTGAAAACACAGGATTCGTCAGGTAACTGGTCTGAGATGTCGAATGTGGCGTATCTCGAAGCCGTATATAACCCTCCGGCGCCGGTGAATGATTTGGCGGCATCGAATGTGACCCAAACCAGTGCCACGCTGCGCTGGACCGCCACCGGTGATGACGGCACCGATGGACAGGCGGTATCGTACGATTTGCGGTACTCGAAAACACCGCTGTCCATCAATAACTGGCATCTCGCGAATATCGTTTTCTCTGTTCCTACACCGGGCGTGTCTGGAACGACGGAAACCATAACGGTGAATGACCTTGACCCGGGGAGCGACTACTTCTTCGCGCTGCGTGTTCACGATGACGAGGGCTCGGTGTCTCTGATTTCAAATATGATTCATTTCCAGACGGTAACAGACACCCCTCCGTTGAATATTACCGACCTGCAGGCGATTCCGGTGGATTACAGCGATGACGATTCGCTTCCGCTGGAGGTACAGGATGTCAGCAGCGCGTTTGCGGAAACCGCCGGCGCGGATATGCTGGTGGACGGCGACCATTCTTCTGCATGGCTGTCTGATAAACAGGCGGAGATGCAGACCGAGTTTGTGGAATTCGCATTGGCGGCACCGACCCTGCTCAGCGATGTTCGAATACTTCCGGCAGCCGGTTATGAAGATATGTTCCCGGTCAGCTTTATGGTTCAGGTTCGAGAGGGCGATGGTCTGTGGGAAACGGTCATTAATGAAGATTTCTTCTATATAGACGATGAGAATGCGTCCTTTGAAGAGTGGAGCATCGGTGCGGTGATGGCGGATTCGATTCGGCTTGAAATTGTCGAAACGCCGTCTTCGAGTTTCGGATTCTTCAATGCGATTGCCGAAATCGAAGTGTACGAAGCACCGACCCGGTTTGACACCATCGAGCTTTCATGGACGGCACCGGCGACCACCGACGGCGAAGACGGCGCGGCGTCATACGATTTGCGCCATCATGTGGCACCGATTACCGCGTCGACGTTCAATGCTACAGCGGCGTTGGCGGGTATCGGCACTCCGCGTGAAGCGGGGTTGCCCGAATTCTTCGAGGTGACTGACCTGGAGCCCGAAACGAAGTACTGCTTCGCACTGAAAGCGACCGACACGGTGGGCAACAGCTCCGGCATTTCGAATTCACCTTGTGCGTTTACGCCGGGGGTGCCCCCTGCAACAGTGGTGGATTTGCATATTGACAGCATCTCCACCAACTCTGCATCGTTGACATGGACCGCACCCGGTGGGGATTGGAAGGACGGAAAAGCGGCCAAGTATGAGTTGCGCGTTTACGAAGAGCGCATCAATAAAACTAGCTGGAGTGATGCCGGAATATATACCGGTGTACCGATTCCCGGCAATGCGGGAACAACGGAAGAAATG
The DNA here is from genome assembly GCA_016936575.1 of Deltaproteobacteria bacterium. GTDB lineage: Bacteria > Myxococcota_A > Polyangia > JAAYKL01 > JAAYKL01 > JAFGXQ01. The sequence goes on along the minus strand of JAFGXQ010000042.1, from coordinate 11,321 downwards.
GTGGTCACCGGGCTGAAGGGCGACACCGACTATTACTTTGCTGTTGTTGCAGTGGATGCGGCAGGCAACCGAAGCGGGATTTCGAATAATGCGGTCGGCCACACCGGTGACAACGTGGCGCCGCTGGCGATAACCGATTTGGTGGTGGATACCGATTTCGAAACCTGGGGAACACTCTTCCTTAGTTGGACCGCACCGGGGGACAGCGGTCCCATCGGACAGGCGGACCGCTATGATATTCGCGTATCGACCACACCGATTACGGCGATGAATTTTGAGAATGCATTGTCGGTGACACCGGTGGGTCTGGTTCCGCATCCCAGCGGTGAGATGGAGTCGGTGGTATTGACCGGCCTGAACCCCGAAACGGAATATTTTGTGACGATTAAAGCCGCAGATACCGAAGGAAACTGGTCGGCGGTTTCGAACGTGCCGTCGTCGCGAACCCGAGATGAAATTCCCGGGAAAACAACAGACCTGGAAGTGGTGGAAACCCACTCCTATGAGTTGGGAAATTCGACTGTTCTGCTGCAGTGGAGTGCACCGGGTGACGACGACATGGAAGGAATCGCCACCACGTACGAGTTCCGGTATTCGTATGATCCGATCACCCCGGAGAATTTTGAAGATGCGACGCTTGCGACGGTCGATTTGACTCCCGCGCCGGGTACCACCTTGCAGATGACGACGATTGGTGGGTTGCAGGAAGGTATCAATTACTGTTTCGCGCTTCGTGCGATAGACGAGCGTGACAATATCGGCCGTGTGTCGAATTCCGCGTGTACCATTACTGCGGACGGAGTGCCTCCGGCAACGATATGGAATCTGTTCGCGAAAACCGGCAGCAGCCGTGGAACCGTGGACTTGACCTGGACGCACCCTGGTGACGACGATACCTTCGGCCAGGCATCGGCATATGATCTGCGATGGTCATTCGCGCCGATTACGGCTGAAAATTTTGCTGACGCCGCACCGACGGCGACCCAGCCGGTTCCCAAAACGGCGGGGACCGAAGCCAAATTCACGGCGCATTCATTGCCCGATGAAGTACTGCTCCATTTTGCCATCAAGGCCGTGGACGACGAGGGCAACTGGTCGGCCGTGTCGAACGATGCACCGGCGCGAACCCCCGACGTACCGCCCGCCGCAATCGATGATCTGGAACAGGTCGGCATCGGGATGACGAGCATCAGCATTGCATGGACCGCCGTTGGGGATGACGAATACCTCGGATTGGCGTCCGGATATGATTTGCGGTACAGCCTGTTACCGATTTTTGAAACCAACTTCAATGATGCCATGCCCTATTCGATTCCCGCGCCCCAGCCGCCGGGAAGCAGTGAATCAGCCACGATTGAGGGGTTGGTAGCAGGTACTACGTATTATGTCGCAATAAAGACAGTGGACGATCGTGGAAACTGGTCGCCTATCTCGAATCTACTCGAAGCCTACACACAGGATGTTATCCCGCCGGGTCAGATTGACCCGCTGGAGGTGAGTGAGGGTGTCAAACCGGGAAGTCTGCGACTGGACTGGACGGCCACCGGTGACGACGGCGATGTGGGAACCGCAACCCGGTATGAAATTCGCTACGCATTTGAGTGCGTGACCGAAGCCAACTGGGACAGCGCGACGGTGGTTGAAAATGAGATTAAACCGCGTCCCTCCGGTTCGCTGGAGTTGTTCAATATCGAAGGGCTGGAAGGCGAGACGCTGTATTACATCGGTATTCGCGCGGTGGACGAAGTCGGAAATGTGGGACTGATTTCTCCCTGTGCATCCGGTGAGACCGCACCGGTGGCTCCTGAAGCGATAACGGATTTGGAAGGGGAAGCCATTCGTCCGCGTTCAGTGGTATTGACCTGGACGGCACCTTTCGATGTAGGCGATTTGGGCAAGGCAGTGGAATACGACATCCGTTACGCCATGTTTAAAATTACGGATAAAAATTTCTACAGCGCCCCCAGATTCACCGGCGCGCCCGTGCCTGCTGCAGCGGGAACACCCGAAACGACGACGGTTTCCGGTCTGAATGAATCCACGTTGTATTACTTTGCCATCAAATCCATCGACAACAAGGGCGCCGTCAGCGCCATGTCGAATGTGGCTGAAGTGATGACACTCGATGAAACACCGCCGGCTGCACCGCAGAATCTGAATGCGAATACGACCAACAGTTTCACCGGAAACATTCCGGCGCTGAGCGCGACGGTGTCTTCGCAGCTGGTGGATATCCTGGGCGCGGAAAACACCATCGACGACGATGAAACAACCATGTGGGTATCGGATGCATCCAGCATTCCCCAGGAAGAATGGCTGATGCTGGATTTGGGCGAAATCGTTGAAGTGGATCGCGTTCGGTTGCTGCCCAATGCGGATTATATTCATCTCTTCCCGCAGAACTTCACCATATCGGTCAGTGAAACCGGTGAGGAATGGGTGGATGTACTGACGGTTGAAGGATTTACCGCGCACACGGAGTCGTGGATGACATTCGGGTTCGACCCCGCGCTTGCTCAGTTTGTGCGGGTGACTTCGTTTGACCCGGAGAAGAGTTACTTCGGTTTGTACTACACCGTTCTAAGCGGCATGGAAGTGTTCGGCGCCGCAACCATCAGTGGGCGTACCACGTTGACCTGGATTGCGCCCGGAGATGATATGATGGTGGGAACGGCCACATACTATGAGGTGTTCTATGCTGAAAATCCATTTGACGCGTCGGATTTGGATTTGGTTTCGTCAATGGTGATTGAGTGTGTGGAACCGGCGGAAGCATATACACCGCAGGGTGTTACCATGTCTGGGTTCAAAGGCGAAACTCGTTATTACTGGGCCCTGCGCGCAGTGGATGAAGCTGACAATATCGGTGAGATTTCTGAAGTGGCGACCGCGATGAGCGAAGATGCCCAGCCGGCGATTGTGACGGATTTGCATAGTTCAGGTGTTACCAAAACATCGATTACGCTCGCATGGACGGCAACAGGGGATGACGGCCGCAGCGGAACCGCCGCTTCGTATGAACTGCGGTATGCACCCTGGTCGCTGACGTTGGAGAATTTCCCGTTCGCAACGGAAGTCACGGGTATGCCGGTTCCACAAGCTGCGGGAACTGCGCAGAGTGTGAAAGTGACCGGACTGGATGCGGGTACGCGCTATCACTTTGCCTTGGTGGTCATCGATGAAAAAGGTGCCTCTTCATATCTGTCAAATATTGCGCAGGTACGGACCAATGCCGCGCCGGACAGCACCCCGCCTTCTGCGATTACGGATTTGAATGCCCATGTGGTTAGCGAAGACGGCGATAAACTGCTGGGTGTGGCCGAGGAGTGGACCAGCGAACAGGCACCGGAGTACGTGGCAGACAATCTGGCCGACGGTGATGTCAATACCTCCTGGGTTACGGCCGCGCAGGATTCGGCGGACGAGCAGTCGGTGACGCTTGACTTGGGGGCGGTGTATCCGGTGGGTGAGATGCGTTTCCGGCCCGATGATTCGTTTGTTCATCTCTTCCCGGTGGGGCTGGAAGTCAGAGTCAGTGTGGATGGCCTACAGTGGACGACTGTGTATACGGGAGATGACCTCGTGGCGAAAGCCGGTGAGTCGATTGACACAATATTCCCGGTAACCGCGATGCGGTATGTGGAGGTGGCGGCCACAGAGCTGGCAATTGATGACAACGACTACTACTACGCAGTGATGAGCGAAGTGGAAATACTTCATGCCCAGAGCGATCCCGGTACAGTGGTGATTACATGGACAGCCACCGGTGATGATGCTGCGGTCGGCACCGCAGACAGCTATTATCTGCGCTACAGCACGTGTCCGTTTGCTGAAGGCTCGGCGACCGAGGTGGAAACGTATATCCCCGACGAAACCGGAAGCGCCGAGTTGGCTCGAATCAGCGGTCTTGCGGCGGGTACGTACTGCGCGGTCATTAGCGCGTTCGACGAAGCCAGAAACGAAAGCGCCCTCTCCAACACGGTTGAAATCACGGTTCCCTGACTTTCATTCCTCAAATAGAACTCTGAGCACGAACACCCGCAGAATGTTGTGTTTCCGCTTACGCCAGGTGACACCGTTAATTCGAAACTCGATTTTTTGCGTGTGTTGTTTGTTGAGAGAAAACAATTGGGTTGGTATAATGAACGCATCTTTACAATTAAAGGGAGGAAAACACCATGAATAATTGCTTTTTATTATTTTGTTTTGGATGCGTTCTGATGTTCGGATGCGGTGCGGAGAGCAAGTCCGTTGACGAAGATACGTCGACCGATACGGACAGTGACACGGATTCTGACACCGACGCTGATAGCGACAGTTCAAGCGACGATGGCCCGCCTTCGTCTGATTCGGACTCCGGCGGGTTGACGGATTCAGATAGCTCAACCGACGCAGACACCGACAGTGACACAGATAGCGACACGGATAGTGACACAGACAGTGACACGGATGCAGATAGCGACACGGATAGTGACAGTGACACCGACGCGGACACCGACAGCGATAGCGACACGGATAGTGACAGCGACACCGATGCGGACACTGACAGCGATAGCGACACGGATGCAGATAGCGATACGGATGCAGATAGCGATACGGATGCAGATAGCGACAGCGACACAGATACTGATGCAGACGCAGATAGCGACAGCGACACGGATAGTGATACCGATACTGAAAAATGCAATTTCATCAGTACCAGTTGCTGCAATTCAGATTGTCCCTGCACTGCGGACGGCGTGCAGTGTGTTCCCACCAATCTGGATATGGACGGAATTTCCATGGGTGTCTGTAAGGCGCTTATTCACGAATCCGAGCGCTGCTGGAGCATGGCGGACTGCAGCGAAATGGCCCATTCGTTCTGTGAGGGGGCCTCTGTGTGCCACTGCGAGGCCATGTGTCTGGTACCCGATACCATGGGAACCTGTGTGGATGCTTCGGACGGCGCGTGCGATGCGTCTCCGGGGTCTGCTGATTGCGCGGAGGGATATTCCTGCCATGAAATGGGTGACCGCGGTGATATTTGTTTGCACAATCCGGAAGGACTTCAATGCTGGTCAGACGACAATTGCAACGGGGGCGCTACCTGTGAAGACGTGTATTTGTGCGGGTCCAATGAATGGTGCCTCTCCAGCCCCGGGCAGTGTACGCTGTAATCTTTCACTCGATACTGTATGTTGTGAATAACCCGCCTTGCGTGAAGGTATTGCGTGAAGGTACAGGAAAATTTCGCTAAAATAGCGATAAAAATATTTGACAGACGTGTCTACATTGGGTAGTTATACCTCGTGGGTATGATTCCCATTTGGAAACAAGTGAGGTCCCAATGTGGATGTTTTTGTTTGCAATCGGTATCGGGGGATTGATTTTGGCCCCGGGTATCATTCGGACATTTAAAAAGAAGCCGAATTCGTCCAACGGATGCGGCGATTGTGCAGGCTGCTGCAATGCCGGTAAAGAGCCCAAGCCGGAAGTGCAGATAGTTACATTGAAACGCAAATAAACAGGACGGCGACGGTGGGGTCGTTCCCACTGATTCGCTGCGCGCCCCTTCGCTATGTTGTATGCAAAGGAGCGCAACGGAGTCGTACATCAAAAAACGAGGAGTTGAATGTGAGAGAAATAGATCGAGGAATGTTGTTGTCTGCTGGGTTGTCCGCAGGAATTCCGGTTGGATTTTCGGTTGCAATGATATTTTTTATAGCGGTTCCTGAAAAGGGACACACAGCCGATACGGTAGAGCCGTTCGAGAAGGGGGCAATAGATTTTGAGCTGTACACAGGCGTCGCTGGGACTGGCTTGGAATTGTATGAATATTCGATGTTTGGAGAAGTGGTTTTCGGGTATGGCATTTGGGATCAACTTAGTGGATATATCGGTATTGTCGTTGATTCGAACAGTGATATTGCCGACGAGGGGGCAGTGGTTGCTTTGGGGATATTGGGAACCATTGTGGACACGCGGTTTTTTGATGGGGATTTGATTTGGGAGACTTCCTTTGAAAGGAAAGCGTATACGATGTCTTCTTTGGTGGAGTTGAATGTTGACTTACATCCGCAACAGAAAACGGTGGGATCGTATCTGCGCAGTGGAATCGCTTTATGTAGGCAATATCCTCAGTACGATTTTACGACGGTGGGGGAATACCGAGACGAATTTCAGCTTGTGGGCTTGTGGGGAGTGTATGCAACATTGGGGGACGGGTATCAGATTTTTTTTGAATATGATCTGGTGCTTCATACTGTGGCATCCCCCCTGGAGTCATCGATAGAAGTCGGTGGGGTAGCTGTGGGGGTGAATGTTGCTGTTCATGATCGTATCAAGTTCATCAACCAGGTGTATCTCGATATTCCTCAGTCACCAGAGTCTTTAGCCGCTGAAATATCTACAGGAATGGTTGCGACATTTCAGTAATGAATTATTTGTCTCACAATTTTATGGATTAATATTGATTTTGTGAATTGTGTTCATTAAAAAAGATGCGATGGATGTAAGAGACAAAAACGCGCCGATAATCTTACGGCGATTGGGTCTGCAACTGCTAGCTGGCGGTATTATCGCTGGAATTTTTTTGCCGTTTATCCATTTAGCCACAGCGCGTCACGAACATTACTTTAATTTATCGAGTGGCGAATTTTACGATATTGTGCCCGTGTTTGAGGGCCATCATCTCGATTCTTCATCTGGTGAGGTTGTACCTGAAAGTGCTGTTCGCCAGGGTTTAGACTTCGGCGCGTCAGTGTCGAATGCGACATCTGTTCAAATTTTATTTACTTATTGTTTGTCGGCCAACGGCATTCTACTGAATCAGCTTCATTCTGTTGAACAACGGGTATCTGCGGCGATTCGGTTTTTTTCAGAAGTCAATTATCATACCGATCTTCTGTATGCGACAGTCGGTGCTGTTTTAAGGTTCGCACCGAAACATTCCCCCCCTTTCAATCAACAATAATTCCATTGAAGAGCATCAAACGACGTGCAGCTGCGTAAGGCGTTGCGAATTCGCTTTGATGCGGGAACAAAAAAATTGGTTGGTAAAAGGTGTTCTTGACGCCAGGTGCACTTGTTATGTGTGCGCGACGCCATGGCCTTAAAAAAACGTGCAGCGGAGCACATTTGTTGACATCGCTGTACCCAGAACAGGAATTGATATGTTGAAATACATACGTCGGGGGACGCCCCCGGCATTTGGTGGACAAAATGTTGGAATTATTCGGGGTATTATTTGCGGAATTATTTGTCTTGGGGGAGGGGCGGTTTTCGGCCAGGAGTCTACGGTTGAATTGACGCAGACAGAACCCATTGAAAGTGCGTCTGCGAAACGATTGCAGACGGTTGAAGAAGAAAACGCGACGCTGAAAGCCGATGTCGAATTGCTGAAGGAGAGATTGCAGAAAATAGAGCAGCAGAATGAGGATGCGGAGCTGGAAGCGTTGATTCAGGCAGCCCGAGATGAGGCGGAGTCTCCTATCGACCAGAACCCGCCCGAAGAGCGAAGTTTTCTTTGGGGTGTGCTGGCGTTGCAGAAATTGAACCCTGAAATCAGTGTGAGTGCAGACATGCTGACTACTTTGATAATAGATGACGAACATCGGTACTACAGTGACGCCGGTGAGCGTTCGGGTTTTTCTTTGCGAGAGGTTTCGTTACATGTTCAGCATACGTTGGATCCGTTTTCATCGTTTAAAGGAGCAATCGCATTCATTCCCGGTTCTGAACCGGCAGTGGCGGTGGAGGAAATGTATATCACCTGGTTCGGTGTGATTCCCTCCATTTCGATTACTGTGGGGCGGTTCAGACAGAATTTCGGTGTTGTAAATCGTTGGCATGCGCACGATTTGGATCAGACATCGTATCCACTGGCGATGCGCGCGGTACTCGGTGACGAAGGCCTTGCCCAAACAGGCGTAATGATGAAATGGTTTTTACCTCCTCTATGGGCGCATGCCAATGAACTGAGTCTGGAGGTGACCAACGGCGAGAATGATACCCTGCTGGCCGGCGAGTTTTTCAGCGTACCGTCGGTTCTTACACATTTGAAAAATTATTGGGATATAAATGATAACACTTATATAGAGTTTGGCTTGTCGGGCATGTGGGGATTGAATAACAAGCGTGGGTATCTTTCTGAGAACGCGGTCAGTCTTGAAAATGAACCGTGGCGTCACACCTGGGCGGGTGGCGTTGACCTGACATTGCAGTGGACGCCGCTGCAGCGGGCGAAGTATCGGTCGTTCACCTGGAGAAGCGAAGCGTATGTTGCATCGAAAGAACGAAGCACCGATGTGGCATTCTTATCTTCGGGAGAGTCTGATTCCGATGGCAAGCGGTATTCGTTCGGTGTGTATTCCTATCTGGATTTTCGGGCGAGTGAGATTATGTTTTTGGGAATACGCGGAGATGTCGCGTTGCCGACAGTGCGCTCGGAAACAGCATGGGCATTTGATATCGTTCCCTACATTACTTTCTGGCAAAGCGAATTTGTGTACATGCGACTCGAATACGCGCATGAAGCGAAGGTTCCCTTTGTCGCACCGGACGGTGATCTGGCTCTTCGAACAGACAACCGGGTGATGCTGCAAATTGATTTCGCAGCCGGGCCCCACAAACACGAGAAATATTGATTAGACTCAACATAGGAGAATTCGTAATGAACAGTATCTTTCGAAATAAGGTTGCCGCTCTCGCCGGCGCATTTGTTGTATTCGCATGTGTTTTCGCCGTATCGGCGGTAAGCCAGGCAAAGCAGTTAAATGTGGTGGTCACCCAAACCGCGTTTAAATCCATTGCTGAAGCGGTTGGCGGTGACAAAGTCATTGTAAGCGCTATCGTGAAGGGAAATCAGGACCCGCATATTGTGCGTCCCAAACCATCTTTGGCCGCTAAATTGAAACAGGCAGATGTGTTTGTGGCCACCGGTTTGGATTTGGAACTGTGGGCACCTCCGTTGGTTGATATGTCGAATAATCCCAATATCCGCAGCGGTCAGAAAGGGTATGTCGCTGCCAGCGCGGGCATTCAAGTCAGTGAAAAACCCACCACCGTGAGTCGTGCGGAAGGGGATGTTCATGTATATGGAAATCCGCACATCCACACCAGTCCACTTCATGGGAAGATTATCGCTGAAAATATCTGCACCGGGTTGTGCAAGGTGGCCCCTAAGGACTGTGCTTTTTTCAAAGAAAATTTGGAGCGTTTTAAAAACGAAGTGGATGTTCGTACGTTTGGAAAACCACTTGTAGAAATGCTCGGCGCCAAGACACTGACTCGATTGGCTGAGCAAGGAAAGCTGGTTTCGTTTCTTGAAGGAAAAGAATACAAGGGGAAAAAGCTGATCGATTTGCTTGGGGGCTGGATGAAGAAGGCGTTACCTCTCAGACATCTGAAGATCGTAACATTTCATAAAAATTGGGGCTATTTCACAACGCTGTTCGGAATCGAAGTGATCGGGTATATGGAACCGAAACCCGGCATTCCGCCGAGCCCCGGACATGTGTCGTCGCTGATTCAAAAGATGAAAAAGGAAAAAGTGAAAGTGATGCTGGCAGCAAATTACTTCGATGTCGGCAAGGTTCGTTCTGTTGCAAATAAAGTGAATGCCGAAGCGGTGATCACTGCGTTGAGTCCGGAAGGCGAGTCCCACATGGATACATTTTTTCATCAGTTCGATATTTGGATTGATAAACTGCTTGCTGCGGCGAACAAGTAGCCATCCCGGGAGAATATCAATGAATATACTTGAAATTATGGCCGCCCCCTTTGCCGAATGCATGGTGCTGGTTGCTATTCATACGTATCTGGGAATCCATGTATTGAAGCGTCGGGTGATTTTTGTGGATTTGGCGTTGGCGCAGACAGCAGCATTGGGAACCACGATGGGGTTTGTTTTCGGCATTCTTCCCGAATCCGGTGCCTCCCTGGTTTTCTCGATTGTGTTCGCCACCATCGGCGCAGCGATTTTTGCGCTTACCAGAATGAAAAGCGACACCATTCCGCAGGAGGCCGTCATCGGTTTGTTTTATGCGATATGTGCAGCGATGGCGATTTTGGTGATTCAGAAAACAAGTGGCGCGGAACACGTTGATGATATTCTGGTCGGGAGTATTCTCTGGGCCAAATGGGGTGATGTGGGGATTGCAGCCATCGCATATTCAGCGGTGGGTATTGTACATTACCTGTTTCGAAAGCAGTTTATGTTGATTTCAGAGTCTCCACAAAAAGCCTATGAAAGTGGGTTGAACGTACGGTTCTGGGACTTTCTTTTTTATTTGACGTTCGGTTTTGTTATTTCTTTCTCGGTTCGTATCGCCGGGGTGCTTCTGGTTTTCGTGTTTCTGGTGGCGCCGGCCATCATGGCCTTTTTGCTGACTCAGAAGCTGAAATATCAGTTGCTCATCGGCTGGGCCACCGGTACGTTGGTTACGGTGATGGGGCTGGCGGTGTCATACTTCGGAGATTTTCCCAGTGGTCCGGCGGTCATTGTGCTTTATGGTGTGGTCCTTGTCATACAGGGGATTGTTTACTATTTGCTGAAGTCTCCAGTAAAAATGGTTGCGGCTCGAAACGTAATCGTTGGAATCGCTGCGACAGCCGCAATATCGGCGGGAATTTACTTTTTGGGGACAATACTTTCCAGAAAACAAAACGTTGAAGATACACAATTGGCCAAAGTTGCGCAGCGAATAGCGGAAGATAACAAACAGGTTGAGCAGAAAAGAAAAGACGAAGAAGCCAAACAAATTCATTCTTTTGAGCCTTGGATACAGAAATACGTTTCAAATGAAAAGATCCGTCAATATGTGAAGTGTGGTGACGCATTGGCAAAGATGGAGTTCATTCAGGCATTTCCAGATCAGTCTGCGGAAAAGGCCGCACTGGCAATTTCGTTTTTGTCTGATCCGCAGATGCCCGCTTTTTTTAAGAATCAGGCATTGGACGTTGTGGAATCATATGCGAATGAGAAATTTGAATGTGACGTAGAAAAAGGGATAGACCAGTTGGTAATCAATCAAATGAAGCAATGTCTGTTAAAGCATAGAATCTGATATTTCGGGTCTCATCGTGGAAGAGCTTTTTTTCTCGGCGGGCTCCTGAATATCGCTCCTGAATATCCTCCTGAATATCGCCTCCTGAATATCGCTGACAGTGATTAAATCTCCGTTAAATACTAGGGGTGTGAGTCGGTAATCAACGATGACGAATCAGGAATAATTGAACGATTAACGGCAAAACTGGCGCTGGTTACGGTGCTTGGGTATTGGCATTATCCAATATTGGTGAAATTGATACCCTCAAAATACAGCGGTGCATTGGAGATAATT
>JAFGXQ010000041.1 GCA_016936575.1 Deltaproteobacteria bacterium | reverse complement strand
TGTGTGTGTCTGCCCTTGGATTTTTTACCAATCTAATTCCTCTGCAAGCGCTTCTTTAAACGCCTTTTTTACCAGCGGGATGATTTTTTTTCGGATGGACCATTTTTGCAAATAGCTCATGTCGAGTGACTGACGACTTACTTTTAAGACCCCTATCACATCGTTCCATTGCCTTTGGGAGATGCGGTTGCCTAATTCATACCACAGCAGTTTTTGAATGATGATGTCTGTTGCATCGGCGATGAAAAGGGTGTCCTGGGTTTCTTCGTCGATGGTAACAGGAATAGCTCTTTCAAATTCCTGATGTTTGAGCTCGTCATCCCCACAAACGAAGACGTCAATTTTGTACATGGTTTCAAGGTGGATGATATTGAACGAAGCAGACCGGTTAATGGCTTCTATGACAGCAGTTTCATCAATGTAAAAATCGGACGAAAAGAGTTCTAATAGCTTTGGAACCTGGGTTGAAAATAATTGAACCACCATGTCCACATCTTGGGTCGCTCTGGGAATACCGTGCATTGAGCTGGCAACAGAGCCGCCGACAACATATCTCGCCCCCAATTGTTTGAAGATGTTTGCAACTCTTTGGGTTACTTCCAGTGTTTCTGTTATTGGCAAATTTAAAATTCTTCCTGAGTAGGGTCGTAATTGAATGCTTTTTGCATGGTCTGTTGGTCCAGATATAACGACGCTAGTTTCAGCATAATAAGTCTTTGGGGAATTTGGTCCCCGTATTGCATCACAATTCGTTTCTTTGCCAATTCTTTGAGTGAAAGCGACAGGTCAAAGATGCGATGCAGCTTTTTTGAAGCCGGCATGTTGCGATACCCCTCTATGAGAATCTGTTCTACGTCTTCCGGGGTGTCAGACGGCACAACTTCTTCGGTATCTGTAAAAAAGGTGCTGTCGCTCATAGATGGTTTTTCCTTGAGGGGCGCCCGGGGTCAGTTAAACAGTTGACACTTTTCTTTCAGCTAAAATTGATTTTAGAAGATGTTCTGAAATTCTAAAACCACATGCGATTAAAGCATTGAGTTGTTTTTCCAAGTCAGGGAGCAAGCCTTTTTGGTGTGCGGCGACTAGAACACCGATTGTTCCTGATACGGATAGGTTTAGTTCTGCCGCAACACGTCTGGCCGCTAAATCATCTAATAGCAGAAGATTCGCATTCATTTTTTTGGCCAGAATGATGGCGGCCGTTTCTCCTGCGCCCAATTCTTTTCTAAAAACGATTTCTTCCGGTGTGGGATGAGTATGTATCCATTCTCCGCTGTAAAGGGAATCACTTCCTCCATACTGAGCGTCCTTCAAGCAGTTCGTCTACCACAGCTTGCGGACGGACGATGGTTCCGAAGAGTCTTTGCAATAGGTGCAACTGACCGATTCGATCCAAGGCTATCAACGGAGAGGTATTTACAACAACTATCAATTTATGATGTCCAGAATATTTGAGGTATCAGATGCTATTTCGGTTTCGTCTTGTTGAAAGATCGATACGTTGTATTGATTGCACAGCATTAAAAACGAAACCCTATCCATGCTGCATAATTTGGCTGCCAGACCACTGGAGATGCGACCCATTTCAAATAATTTCATGGCTGATGCAATCCGCAGTTCCTGTTCTATTTCTGCTTCCCGTCGTCCGAGGGCGACAGCAAGTTCAGGAACCCATTCGTTGTTTAATACTCTCATTTTGTACCTTTTTATGTATTCCGTGCAAAAATACTATTCAACAATATAATGCTCGATACGGAGCGTTTCAAGCCGCGCCCGGGGCCGCGCCAGGGGTCAGGTGTTGACAGTTGACACTTTTCTTTCATTTGTTTCGGTTTTTCTGCCGAGCGGGCACGGAGACTCGCCTGTACGGTTGCTGGGGGGCATTATTACAGATTCTTCCGATACCATTCGATGGCTTCTTTCAGGCCTTCGTATACGGTGTAGTCTGGGGTGTAGCCGAGGTGCTGTTCGGCTTTGGTAATGTCGGCCACGCTGTGTTTCACGTCGCCGGCGCGTTCGGGTACATGGTCGGGCGCGATATGAATATCGAGCAGGTCACTCATGTATCGGATTAGGTCGGTCACGGTGATTTGGGTGCCGGTGCCGATGTTGAACACCTGGCCATCGGCGGACGGCGGCGCGGTGCACGCTTTGAGATTCGCCTGTACCACATCTTTGATGTACACAAAATCGCGGGTCTGTTCACCGTCGCCGAATATCGTCGGGGCTTTGCCCTCAATCAGCTTTTTGGCGAAAATCGGAATCGCCGCCGCGTAGGCACTTTGCGGGTCTTGTCGCTTGCCGAATACGTTGAAATATCGAAGCCCCACGGTGGGGAGCGCGTATGCGGTAGAAAACAGCTGTAGATAGATTTCGCCGATTAATTTGGTGGCACCGTAAGGCGAGAGGGCCATTGTCGGCAGCGCTTCGTGCGCCGGAAGTGTTTCGGTGTTTCCGTAGGCGGCGGAGGTCACCGCCATGACTACTTTTTTTACACCTGCGTCCCGGGCGGCGAGAAGAACGTTGAGGGTGCCGGTAGCGTTGTGTTCGTGGCACAGCATCGGCTCTTTCATCGACCAGGGGACCGACGCCATTGCCGCGTGATGCAGTACGTAGTCAACGCCTTCGCACAATTCATTCATCAGTGAGGCGTCGCGGATGTCGCCTTCCACAAACCGCATACGTTCCCGCAACGACGCGATGTTTTCACGCTTGCCGGTGAGAAAATTGTCTACACCGACAACGGTTTCTCCCTGTTCAATAAGGTGTTCCGCCAGATTCGAACCGATGAAGCCGGCCGCGCCGGTAATGAGATAGTTTGTCATGACTCTATTCGTAATGTAGGGGCGAGGCATGCCCCGCCCTTGCGTTGAAATAGGCTCCGCCCCCTTGGGTTCCATACGGCCCATTGATGAACAGCAGCTGTCAACCGGATGCACATTCTTTATCTGTGGAATATGCGGACTTCATTCCGCAGAAACGGGGAAAATCCGTAAAATTCCAATTGCTTCCGTGATAATCGGTTACGTTATGTATCACAATTGAGTAAAGGAAACCACTTATCGCATAGTGAATTTTCACTTTTTCGACTTCATTGAACCAATAATGGAAAAATTACGGCTGGGACTGGCGAATTCGGTGCACCAGTTCAATGGCAGGGCGGGCGTCGTCGATACCGAAACCGTTTCCGTTCAGGATTTCTTCGTACGACCGCGTGTGCAGGTCAGTGAAACCGCCGGTGAAGTCGAGCGCTTCGCCGTCAATGGTGATAGACCGATAGGTAGTGGTTTGTCCGGGGGCTGCGGCGAACGGCAGTTGCCCGAAATCAACGCTTAAATGCCAGGTGACATCGGCGTGTTTCAACGACAGGGTCCCCCGCGCGTTGGTGGGGGTCAACACCGTTACGTTCATTTGTTCCGGCTCGCCGAACAGCCACAGCAGCATATCAAAAAAGTGAATGCCGATGTTGGTTACCAGCCCGCCGGAACGTTCTTCCCGACCTTTCCACGACTGCTGGTACCAGGGGCCGCGACCGGTGAGGTATTCGAGTGAAACCTTTTTTTTCGGTGCATCGGGTTGCCTGGTTCGTTCGGCAATCAGTTTTTCTTTCAGCGCAATCACCGTCGGGTGCAGTCGAAGTTGCATAATGGTGTTCACTTTGTTCCCGGTTTCACGCTCCACCTGCGCCAACTGGTCGAGGTTCCAGGGGTTGATGACCAGTGGTTTTTCACAGATGGCGTTGCAGCCGGAGCGAAGTGCGAGCCGCACGTGGGCGTCGTGAAGATAGTTGGGAGAACAAATCGATACAAAATGCACCTTGTTTTCCTCCGGTCCGTGACGCAGTTTTTCGAGGTGTCGGTCGAAGCGTTCGATTTCGGGAAAGTACCGCACGTCGAGAAAATAGCGGTCCAGGACTCCCACGGAATCGGCGGGATCCGCCACGGCAACCAGCCGGTGTCCGGTTTCCTTAATGGCTTGCATGTGTCTCGGTGCAATGTAACCGGCGGCGCCGATAAGTGCGAAGTTTTTCATGGGGACAGAGCCTTTGCGAGTGCGTCCTGCGCGGCGGCGGTTCCGTGGTGCAGTGCGATTTGTTTGATGTTCGGTAACTGGTTTACCCAATTCACCAGGCCGGGCTGGGTGGCATGGGCGTACAATCCGGGCAGTGTTCGTATGCTTGCCCGAACGGGAATATCCTCATCGTTCAGTTGAATTGTCGGCGCAACATCCTCCTGTTGGCCATCGGACATCGATATGATTTGACGTCCCACGCTTCCGGGGGCCTGGTATCCGATAAACAGAACTGTATTTTCCGGGTACGGCAACAGCTCAATGAGCTGGGAAACGATTCTGCCCGAGTCACAACTGCCGAATCCGGTGACAATGAGAGTGGTTTTATCAAGCTCTCGAAGCTTTTTGGGATCTTTGGTTTTGCGAACGGTGTACAGACCGTCGATGTTCAACGGATCATCCGCCCGTGACAGTTTGGCCAGCCCGCTCTCGTCGACAAAAGCGGCAAGAGGCGGGGTGTCGTTGGCGATGCGCAGTCCCATTGCCGTGTCGAGGGCTACGGGGATTTGAAGCGTATCATCCCGCTCTGTGATGTTATTCAGGTAGTGGATGAGTTCCTGGGTTCGGCCGATAATGGATGCCGGCACTACAATGTGGCCGTTTTGTGCCTGTGCGGTTCGAATCATATCGGCCAATGCGGCTTCGATTTCCATGCGGCTTTGGTCGGCCTGAACGTCTCCGCGGGTGGACTCCATGACAACCAGATCAAATGGCTGGTCGTTCTTCCAGGTGTCGTTCGGTGCACCGGCCACAGGGAGCGTGGCGGGGCCGATATCACCGGAGAAGAGCAGACGGGCCTGTTCGGTTTTTATTTCGATGCTGGCGGCGCCGAGAATGTGGCCGGCCGGGTGAAACGTGATTTCAATGTCGCGTTTGGAAAACGGTTTGAAGGGCGAATCGAAACCCACCGATCTGGCGATGTGATCCAAACCGCCCGAGAACGCGCGCACATCTCGATGTTCGCCGCCGTTTTGACGAATACATTCGCCAAGGGCGATTCGCGTTATTGCGAGTGTGGTGTCGGTTGCGAACACCGGTGCAAAAAAGCCTGATGTTAATAAGCGCGGAATGCCGCCCACGTGGTCCATGTGTGCATGGGTCAGTAATATCGCATCGGCTTCAAATGCTTCATCCGGAAGCTCCACCGGGGTTTGAAAAGGATTTGCGCCGCAATCCACCAGCATGGTGAGTCCGTCGATTTCGACAAGCGTCATCGTGGCCTGCACCGTATCGGCACCGTTCAGAAAACGAACGCGGCCTCCCGGAAACGGGATTTCCTCCTGACGGGTGATAATGGTCGGTTGTGAATTCGTCATTTTCGGTGCACCGTGGTTTGGTTCAGGTTGTCGTCATTTTTAAAGAGGCCGTTTTTAATGATTTTTTATGATATGTAAATTTACTTTGTCACAAAATTTTTGTCGCGCCCGTATATAAGTCCGTTTTTTTAAGGCGTGGGGATAGGTGCGTAAGACCTGATCTCCGGCATTTGGGACTTAACCCCCGGCATTTGAAGACCTCGCCCCCGGCCCCTTCCCTGCGAGAGAAGGGGAGAGAACGGGGGAAGGGGAGTGACGATTTGTTTCATTTAATGCAATATTGTTCACGTTTATCGAGAACCCATGTGGCGTCCGTCAGTATTTGTTGATTGGTGAATCTGAGTATTTTGAATCCCATTTTCGGAGAGGGGGCAGGGGGAGAGGTGCTCACGCTGAAGCTTTATTGAGCGCGGCAATCAGTACTTCGGCGACTTTTTGTTGGTCTGCGGGCTGGAGGGTCGGGTGCATCGGCAGGGCAAGGGAGGTTTTCGCGGCGGCTTCGCTGCGCGGTAGTTCCCCCGGTGAATACTTCAAATGCGAAAAGCACGGCTGCAGGTGGAGCGGCTGCGGATAATACACCGCGCAACCGATGTTGTGCGCAAGGAGTGCTGCCTTTGCTGCGTTGCGAATGGTTTCGTTTTGAAACCGCACCACGTATTGGTTGTATACGTGCGTACACCGATTCGAAATCCCCCTTACCCCCTTTTCAAGGGGGAATGGAGCGCTGGCGCCCCCTTCAGAAAGGGGGCGGGGGGAGTTTGTGAAAATGCCTGCAGTATTTTTAGCCGGGCATGTGATTCCTTCAATATCAGACAGCAGTTCATCATATCGCGCGGCGGCATGTTGTCGTGCGGCGTTCCAGCCTTCAACGTGCAACAGCTTCACGCGCAGCAACGCCGCCTGAAGCGTATCGAGGCGAAAGTTTCCACCAACCACATGATGATGATACTTGGGCTCGGCACCGTGATTTCGGATTTGTCGGATACGCGTTGCCAATGTGTTGTCGCCGGTCACCACGGCGCCGGCATCGCCGGCCGCGCCGAGGTTTTTGGCGGGGAAAAATGAAAAAATGCCCGCGGTTCCCAAGGTGCCGGCACGCCGGGAATTCGCGATGCAGCTGCCGAATGCCTGCGCGGCATCCTCCACAACCCATAGTCCGTGGGCGTCGGCCACTCGACAGATTTCTGTCATGTCGACGGTCGCACCGAACAGATGGACCGGAACAATACCCACCGTGCGGGAATCAATCGCCGCTTCCACCTGCGAAACATCAATGTTGAATCCTTCTTCCTCTATATCGACAAAAACGGGAATGGCTCCCAGGCGAACAATGGCGCCGGCGGTGGCGAAAAATGTGTACGGTGTGGTGATCACTTTGTCGCCGGGGCGCACGTCGAAGGCCATCAGGGTGGCGAGAAGCGCATCGGTGCCGGAACTGACGCCGATGGCGTTTGGTGTGTGGACTGCTGCTGCCAGTTCGTTTTCAAACAGTGAGACATCTTCGCCGTTGATGTAGGCGCCGCTGCGGAGTACGCGCAGCAACGCCGATTCGAGTTCCGGCAGAATCGGTGCGTGCAGCGCGCAGATGTCAAGAAGAGGAATGTTCATCGGGTCCATCCGCATACGTTGCACGAGACGGATGGGTCTATCCGCTCTCCGCAATCACAGACCCATCCCTGGTGTATAGCGGGCACACCGAGCATGAGCGCGTGGTCGGGAACATCTTTCGTTACCACTGCCCCGGCGCCGACAAACGCGTATGCGCCGATGGTTACGCCGCATACAATCGTAGCGTTGGCACCAATGGTCGCGCCCTGTTTGACCGTTGTCTGGATAAAGGAATCGCGTTGGTTTCGATGGGCGCGCGGATTGGTGACATTTGTGAAGACCGCACTGGGGCCGATAAAAACGTTGTCTTCAATGTGAACACCGTCGTACAGAGAGACGTTGTTCTGTATTTTAACACCTTTTCCCACCGTCACCTGTCCTCCGACATACACATTCTGGCCCAGCGTGCAATCACGGCCGATGGTGCAGCCTTTCATCAGGTGACAGAAATGCCAGATGCGGGTGTTTTCACCGATGGAGACAGGTTCATCAATGATTGCGGTTTTGTGAATGTGTGTTGTCATTTGTTCTTTCCGTGTGGTTTTTAAACGACGTAGGGGCGATTCGCGAATCGCGCTTACAATCAACGGGCGCCTACAGAGAGGCGCCCCTACAATTTGTATATTTTAACGTGGGTTATTCCCCGTTTCGCGAATGCGTTGCGGCAATCGAGTATCACCGGGGCGGTTTCGGCAATTGCTGCGTAATTATACGTATCGTGGTCGGTCACCAGAACTGCGGCATCGGTTTGCGCCAGGTCTTCAATTGCGATTCTGTCCGCAGAATCGGCGGTCTGCCGAACCGGTATCAGCGGATCGTTTAAAAATACCTCACACCCTTTCTGCTGCAGCAGGGAAACAATTTCCATACCGGGAGACTCCCGCATGTCAGATACATTTTTTTTGTATGATAATCCTAGCACCGCAATGCGGCTTCCGTTGAGCGGCTTTTTCTGGTTGTTCAGAATGTCTGACAGCTTGGAAATTACAAATCTGGGCATATTCCCGTTGATGTCTGTTGCCAGTTCAATAAAGCGATTGTAAAAATCAACGGATTTGGCTTTCCAGGACATGTACATCGGGTCGAGGGGAATACAATGCCCGCCGATACCGGGGCCGGGAAAGAACGGCATGAAACCGAACGGTTTTGTGGCCGCGGCTTCGATAACGTTCCAGATGTCGATATCCATACGATGACACATCAGCAGAAATTCGTTGACCAGACCGATATTCACCGCTCGAAACGTGTTTTCAAGCAGCTTGACGGTTTCAGCTTCCTTCGCGGATTGAACGCAGTGCACTTTGTCGATGGTACGCGCGTACAGGGCGTGTGCCACTTCGGTACAATGGGGCGTGACCCCGCCGATGACCTTGGGTGTGTTTTTAATTTTCCAGGTGGGATTGCCCGGATCGACGCGTTCCGGACTGAACGCCACAAAGATGTGTTCGCCGACATTGAGGCCGCGCGCCGCCTGGATTCTGGCGCCCAACAGTTCATCTGTCGTACCGGGGTAGGTGGTGGATTCCAGCACCACCAGGACGCCCTCTGTCAGATGCGGCAGCAGCGCGTCGACCGCCGCGGTGATATACGAAATATCCGGTTCTTTGGATTTGGTCAGCGGCGTGGGGACAGCAATGGAAATACAGTCACAATCTGCGACCGCTGTGTAGCTGTCTGAAAAATGGAGACCTTTGTTTATGGCATCGGCCAGTTGCGCATCGGTGATGTCGCGCACGTGGGAGTGTTGTTCGCGCAAAGCTGAAACCAATTGCGACGAGGTATCAATACCTACGGTGGAGAACCCCGCATTCGCGAACGATACGGCCAGCGGAAGTCCCACATATCCCAGTCCGATGACGGCGACTTTGGCGTCTTTGCGATTGATCTTTCCGATGAGCGCGTCTTTCATATCAGCTCCGATAATGGTATCCGTTTCTGCATAGGCAACGGTGCGATAGTCCGGAGAAGCGAACTGGGTTTCATGGTATTGGGTTTCTGAGTAATGGCTTTGCGCATACGCCGGAGCGGTGAATTCGCTTTCGGCATACTTGGTTGAGGGGTCGACGCCTGATTGGTAGTCGAGGCGATTGTATGGTTTATTGGCCATTTTTACAGGCTCCGCCCTTTTCGGTTACATGAGCGCATCCGACAGAACGCCTTTGGATTTTGGTTTCGCAACTGTGCAAGACAAATTTCAATTCTATGTCCATAACAAATTTACAGTTACTATAGCGGATGATGGGAGGCAGGTCATATGGAATCGTCAACCTCGGTGATTTTCGAATTATTTGTTCGTGTTTGCGGCGCTTTTAATTTGTATCGGAATGTCGCGACGATAGGAATCAAATTGCCCTGCCGAAAAAGGCGTGTCGCCGAAGCGCGCCTGCAGGTAATGGGTGAGAAACGATTCAAGGAACGGTTTGAGCTTCGGCAATCGCTGCTCTGCTCGAATGACGTATTGCATCGGCGTTTCATAAGGGGTTCGTTGTCCGGTAAACGGCTGCAGTTTTTTTTCGAGCAGCAGAAATAGAACGGTCGCCTGTTGCTTTGCGGGTCGGCTGTTTTTCGCGAAACGGCGGCGGGGCCGTCGCAGATACGACCAGACGCGATACACGGCGAATCCAAACACCAGCAGTACCAGAATGGCGAGAACCGTATTTCTGGGGATGCCGGCAGGCCGGTTGGATGAACGCGTTGTGAATGCCGGTTTCAGTGCGGCCAATAGCGCCTGCTGTGAACCTTCATCGTAGTCGATTACATACTGGTGCCATTTCATCGCCAGCGTGTCGTAGAAAAGAGATATATAGCTGGTATGCGGCTGTTCGGAGCCGCTGTTGCCGGTGCCGCCTGCCTGTGGGGTGGCATCCACGGTGTGCCACATGCCGTTCACGTATACTTCCGTCCAGGCATGCGCGGCGTTGGCGTCCACGGTGTAGTATTCGCCGATGGGGTTCCAGCGGGCGCCGGAAAACCCGGTGACAAATCGCGACGGAATACCAAGGGTGCGAAACATGATGGTGGTTGCGGTCGCATAGTGTTCGCACGTGCCCCGTTTGTAATCAAATAGAAATTGTTCCAGAATATTGGTATTGAGGGCATCGGACCGTTCATCGGCGGAAATCACTTTAGTGTATCGATACTCTTTGAAAAAATGTGTGAGGATATTGCGAATCTGCTGTTCAGCAGTTGATGCATTTCCGCTCCATGCGGCAGCCAGCGCGGCCACGTTTTCAGTTTCGGCGGGCACGCGCAGAAACGGCGACATGTCTGACACCGTGTCACTGATAACCGGACTGCCGTCCACCATTGCGGTATACCGAATACCGACCCGTTTCGCATCGTTGTATTTAATCACCCCCATGGGGTTTATTTGCAGTCGCTGATATCGCAGCCGACCGCGGTGTCTGGAACGTTCCATTTGGATATGATGAGTGCCTGAGGGGACAAAGAGATAGCTGGGGTTGGTCGGTTCCTGCATAATTTTAAAGCGAGCTCCGCGCATCGGCACATGGTTGAAAAAAGCGTAGACCCCGTCAGAGGAGAGCGGAAATCGAAATCGGGTATCGGCGCTTTTTTGCCACGTGCCGTCCTGATAGGTGTCGAATACCGCGCCGCGAAATTTCAACGGAAGAACCGTGGGGTTCGGCTGCTTGGGTTCGAGGGGCCACAGACGGAGGTAGACGGTTTCATTTTCGATAGTCTGGGAAAGATCTCCGATTTTCACTTCATTGGTGAAGCCGAGTATCTGCTTGCCGAAAAGCGTGCCGCCGCCCATGCCGAACCCCCAGCGGGGAATGGAGAGGAATAAGCCGACCACAACCAATACCAAGCCGAAAACGGTGATCGCCCAGCCTGCGGCAAAGCGTGTCTGAATCACCCGTTTGGATGTGAGCAGTCGCAACTGTGTCTGTTCATCGGCTTTGGTGAATCGTTGTTCCATCTCTTTTCGCAGCAGTGTGAGCGACATGGCCAGGGGCAGCAGAATGATATACGAGAAAAAGTAAAACGCGTACGAGATTTGATAGCTGGTAACCGTGGAGGCGATAATCGCGACGAACGCCAGTAGAACGGTTTGCTGGAAATCCGCATACGTGTGATTGGTACATAACTTGATGCCGAGCAGCAATACGGCGAACTCGATGGATGCTGAGGCCAGATGTTCTCCCTGTGCAATACGGAATGCCTGAAGTAAAAAAAGGAGAGCCGCAAGCACCGGCGCCGTATGGATGAAAAAAGGGGTCACCCGCACCGTGCGGGGTATAAACCACCCGGCGATAAGAAAACAGGCGAACGCGGGGCCCAGGTAGATGCTCAGTTCCCGGCTTAGAACCAGCGGGGCTACCGCCATCGTTGCCAGCGAAAAAACGGATATTCGATGAATCGTTTCGAATTTCATGCGGAGCGCTCCCGGGTGGGTGACGCGTCGGATGACCGGCCGGTAGGTTGTGCCATGGAAGTGTGAATGCGCAGCGCATGTGCCGGATGGCGGTGCGCGGGAACACGGGCAGCCGACCGGATGTCGAGCACCGCCAGGTGGTCCAGCTGGGCCCAGTGGGACTGGGGAGGCCCGGGAATTCCGCGTGCGGTCGGTGTGTACAATCGGGTGGTAACGCCCTGTTGATACAGCGCCTGCAGGATACCGGCTGCGATTTGAATCAACCGTTCCGTATCTTCCGAACGAGACGTTTCGTTCTCGGGGAACAGCAATGATACATCGAGTTGCCGATCGGTTTGAGACTGGGTGTCGATGACCATCAACTGGTTCATTTTCGCGCTGGTTTTCCATGAAATTCTTTTTATGTCGTCGCCTTCATGAAACGCGCGTAATTGCCAGTATTCATCGCCCACTCCTTTTTGGGAAACCGACTGCCGGCGCCAACCGGGGTGACGGAAAGCCGGTGGAATCCGAACGGGAATGTGTGCCGGCCAAATGATCATCTGGTGGGGCAGGGCAAGCCATTTGGTTCGTCGGGTGAGTCCGAACGGAAATTCAGAGCTCACTTTTATGTGGGTGAAGTGCTGCGCCCCACGGGTCGGGAACTCTCCCCGATAAGCGATGGTGCGCGTTTCACCGGCATCGGTTTTTAAGAAATAGCCGCTGCGCTTAAAAGGCTGATTATTGATAATATCGCGCAATTGCACACTGAATATGGGAAAGTAGCGATTGAGGTTGGTCACCTGGAGGGTCACCGGAAAGATTTGTTCCGCCGCGGCTCGCTTGGGCGCATCTCGGGTGACCTGAATGTTTCTGACGTTGAACTCGCCGAGCAGCAGCTGCAGCGCGACCAGGCTGATTTGTAATGCCAGAACCAGGTACAGCAGATTGTTGCCCGTATTGACTGCAGCGAATCCAACGCCGGCCGCCAGCAACAGGAACAGTTTACCTTCTCGGGTAACGCGTACCGGAAGCGTCGAACGCAGCAACTTCGGGGGAGCGGCGGCTGGCACATGGGGCTTCATGGTTATACAGGTGCCTCAACCGTGCGAATGATTTTCTGGATGGTGGTTTCCGCCTGTTTCGCTGATGTGATGTCCAGCCCTGTTTCGTCGTGAAACACCAATCGGTGCGCGAGAATCGGAACGGCCAGTGCCTGGATGTCATCGGGCAGAACAAAGTCCCGTCCGCGCAGGTTTGCATATACCTTTGCGCATTTGAACAATGCGATACCGCCGCGGGGGCTGACACCGATGGATACCCCGGGAGCCTGACGCGTCCGCTCAACGATTTCCATAATATAGTTGAGAACGGAATCTTCTACACGGGTGTGCTGGATACTTTCGATTGCGGGCTCCAGGTCTTTGAGGGACATTGCGTGTACGCTTTCGGCGTTCGCTTTATCGGCAAGGGGTGTGCTGCTTCTGATAATTTCTTTTTCGACGGCGGCGGAGGTGTATCCGAGGCCGATACGCATGGTGAAACGATCGAGTTGACTCTCGGGCAGCGGATAGGTGCCGTAGCTGTCCTCCACATTTTGCGTGGCGATAACCATGAACGGGGAAACCAGCGGATGAGAGACTCCCTCCTGGGATATTTGTTTTTCGCTCATCGCCTCAAGCAGGGCGGATTGGGTCTTGGGGGAGGCGCGATTGATTTCATCGGCAAGAACGATATTGGCGAAGATGGGGCCTTTTTGAAAATCAAACTGTTTTTTTAGATCGTTCCATATCGAGATACCGATGATGTCTGCCGGAAGCAGGTCGGATGTGAACTGGATTCGGTTGAAGACGCCCCTGAACGCCTCGGCCATGGCTTTGGCCAGCGTGGTTTTTCCTACTCCGGGAACATCTTCAATGAGCAGGTGCCCGTCGCTGAGAAAGCAGCATACCGCCAGCTCAACGGCGTGGGTGTTTCCCCAAAAGCGGGTTTGGATGGAATCGATTAGTTTTTGAGTGACTTGTTGTACCGACATACAGGTGCTTTCTTTTCAGTTTAGTAAAACAGATATTTATTTTTGTAGCAGATAATCGACCCTTGCGCATCTAAAGCCTTTGGAAAGCCATTGGAATGCCATGTCATTTCCAACTAGCCCATTTGCCCCCTTGATTGCGTGCGTTTAATGTGTTTTGCTGGGCCATCCAGGAGGCATTGTGCGTTTCGGATATAGAGATAATCATAAACAGCGAAAAGTCACTCGGGAACAGAATGCATCTGTAGGGATGCCGTGTCGCATGCGTGTTTTGTACAAACGTGTCCTGTTGTTCGGGTGGGTGCTCGCGGTGTTGGGTGTGGATGCGGCTTCTCAGGGTGTCGCAGATGCGGCTGAAAAACCAGAAACCGATACCGACCCAGAACCGTTCGGTGCATTCGAACCGTCGAAGGGGGAGGGGTGGTTGACCCGGTCGGCCGCGTGCTACGATAAAAAAGGGGGGTTCACCGCGCGGTTCACCCACGAGAATATTTCGCGTCTGGGAGCGCGCAGCGAGGCGCTGACCGGAACGATTTCGGTGTCTGCCACCGGGCTGCTGGCGATGGCTTATGAGGCGCCGGATGAAAAGCAGATAGTGTTTGACGGAAAAAAAATTCGGGCATACGACAAAAAAAATCAGATAGTGGTGGAGCGATTTCCGAATGCCGACCTGCTGTTTTCAAGTTTTATTCAGCTGGTGGGGCCGAAGGTGTCAGCGCTTGAAACACAGTATTTGGTTAGAGAGCTGGCGCCTATCGATAGCAATGGGTTGTCGGTGTTGTCACTAACGCCGAAATTCGATACCTCCCTGGTGAAGCAGATTGTGGTAACCGTGGGGGAATGTCCGGTCATTCGCCGAATCATTGTGCTGGACAGGGCCGGTAATATGGTTCGACTGACTTTTTCGGATATTACGCTGGTCGGTGGGTTCGCTAAAAAGACCTTCCGATTGACCCCCCCCGACAATGTGATTGTTGTTCGCCCGTGAAATGCGCTTGAATAAGTGGTAAAAGAGGTTGCCCGCTGCGGGGGTTGAATGTACATTTGTTCAGTTATCGTGTTTGACAAGGATTTGTGAATGTCGAAGGAAAACATCATCGCCATTAACGTGGATTTGCAGGAAACCCGGGTGGCGATTATCGAAAATGGAATGATTGCGGAATTGCTGGTGGAGCGAATCCAGCAGAAGCGCGCGGTGGGAAATATTTATCGCGGGCGGGTAACGCGGGTGTTGCCGGGAATGCAGGCGGCATTTGTGGATATCGGTCTGGAAAAGCATGCCTTTTTACATGCATCAGATGTGGTGCCTGAAAAAGACGCAGTAAAGAAAAATGCATCGATAAAAGATTTTCTCAAAGAAGGACAGTATCTGCCGGTGCAGGTGTCCAAAGACATGATTGGCACCAAAGGATGTCGCATCACTTCAGATGTGTCACTTGCCGGACGTCACCTGGTGTACATGCCCCTGTCTAAGAAGGGGGGGATCAGTCGCAAAATCGAAGACGAGAAAGAACGGTCCCGGTTGCAGAAAGTGATGTCCCGGCTGAAAACGTCGGAAGGTGCGATGATTGCCCGTACCGCTGCCATGGGGGCAAGTCCCGACGCGCTTGAGGCGGATGTGAATTATCTGGTGGAGACCTGGCAGGATATTATTAAAAAGCATCACCAGAAGCGCAAACCCTGTCTGTTGTATGAAGAGCTTTCGTTGCCCCTGAAAGTGGTTCGCGACAAGTTCAACGATTCGATTGCCCAGATTATTGTGGACAGCAGCGATGTGTATGATGAGCTGCGCGGATTCATTGATCGGCTGATTCCCAGGCGGTTGGATGCAGTGGCGTTGTATTCCGAGGATGAGCCGATTTTCGATGCGTTCGGTATTGAGTCTGAAATCAAGCGTGCACTGGAGCGTGTTGTGGAGCTGCCGTCCGGCGGGTCGCTGGTGATTGATCAGGGGGAGGCGCTGACCGCGGTGGATGTGAATACCGGGAAGTTTGTGGGAAAAGGGTCGAAAGACCAGGAGGAGACGATATTTCAGACCAATCTGGAGGCGGTGGAGGAGATTGCGTACCAGGTGCGGTTTCGCAATATTGGTGGGTTGATTGTGCTGGATTTGATTGATATGGACAAGTCTTCAAATCGGCAGAAGGTGACGAATCGGTTGAAAGAAATTCTGAAGGGCGACCGGGCCAAAACATCGGTGAATGACATCAGCCGGTTCGGTCTGATAGAAATGACCCGGGAGCGCACCTCTGAGAGTCTGGGACGAATGCTGCACGAGCCCTGTCCCTACTGTGATGGAACCGGTAGTATTCTGTCTAAAGTGACCATTGCCAGTGAGGTGCTTCGGGAAATTCAGCGACGAGCCGATGATTCCGCAGTGGGGTCACTGGAAGCGGTGGTGCACCCGGGGGTTGCATCAGAGTTGAGAGGACCGGCACAACGGTCGGTAAAGGAATTGTCGAAGCGAATCGGAAAGAAAATAAAGATTACCGAGGACAAAAACGGTCACATGGAAAGTTATCATGTGTATTCCCGGAAACCATGAACTTCTGGAGGTGAATATGGTCCAGCAGTCTAAACGGCAGGAAGAACGAGTAACTATAAATAAAGAGTTCGAAAGTTACGATGCATTTATCAACGAATATGTCACGAACATTTCGCGCAGCGGTGTGTTTATCCGTTCCAAGAGCCCATTAGATGTGGGTACCCGGGTGAATTTGAAGTTTACGGTGATCACAGACGATATTGAAACTGTGGAAGGTGTCGGTGAGGTGGTTCGCGTGGAAGCGGATCCGCAGGGCATGGGGGTGGTGTTTACGGAATTGCCCAGCTTTAGCAAGAAGCTTATCGAAAAACTGCTTGTAAGGAAATAACGCTACGCGTTTCCTTTGGATGGGGAGTACGCCAGCAGGTCCAGCTGCCGGGCATCGAGGGGGCCGCCTGATAGGGGCTTTTTTCTGCCTTTGGATTTTTTCGAAGATATTTTGTTTTTCGCGGATTTTTCTTCCGGATGCGTCAGCTCGAAAGTGCGGTTGCCGGCTTCGGAATACAACTTGTCAATTTCGCCCGCAGACACTCGTCTCGGGGTTTCCACAGAGGCGCTGCCTTCCTGAACCCGGGCCATGACCACCCGCTTGAGGGTTGCTGCCAGCTCACCGTATTTTCTTCTGGCTGTCGCCACGTCCATAACCAGCTCTTCCAAAGACTCGTCGACACCATTGAATTTCACCACTTGAAGGTGCGGGCAGCCGTCTGAGGGGCCTGCCGGATTGACGACACCGCAGGCCGGGCAGATATAGATGGTGACATCACCTAGATTGTATTTTTTTGCATCTCTTGTTTCCACGCCCGTTATTGTAACCCTTTTTGCTAAATTTCCAAATAATAGCCGGTTTGCGCAATAAAATTCGGCGAGTCATTCCGCTACGGCATTACTGCTGCAGCATTGCTTTCGCCTTTTTCATGTCTTCCCATACTTCGCGTTTGGACGCGGGGGTGTTCAGCATGTGCTCCAATGAGAACGTGGGCATGATTTGCAACCCGTTTTTTTCAACGGCTGTGCCGCGCAGGGTATCGATGGGGGTATCTGTTTCAAGCAGGAACGACGCGGCGGTTTGTCCGAGCGCAACCACTACTTTGGGGCTGACCAATCGGAGCTGTTGCCAAAGGTGAGCACCGCACGTACGGACTTGTGATTGAGACGGGAGTGCGTTTTGTCCCGGAGCGCATTTCACCACATGGCACAGGTAGCACGTTTCGCGGCGTTCCTCGATTGCCAGAATGATTTTATTGAGCAGGTGGCCGCGCGCACCGATAAACGGCAGCGAGATCATATCTTCTTCGGTTGTAGGGAACTCGCCGACGAATGCGAGGCGTGCATTCATTGTGCCGTCGCTGAATACAATGCGGTTTCGTTTTTGATGAAGCGCGCATTGGGTGCAGTTTTCCAACTGGAACTTCAGTTCGGACAATGCATGGGCTTTCGACTTGTCGGTGGTCGGAGCAACGACCGAAGACGTGGGCGCCGGTTTCAGAACTTCCCCGGCGGATTCCCTTCCCGGTGATTCAGGCCGTGCAGATTCGGGGAGGGAGCGATTCGGTGGTGTGGCTTCATATCCTTCCGCACCCAACTCCCGTTCCCAGTCGATGCGCGCACGAAGGGCGTCCGCTAAAGCTGCAATGGAATCTTCCCGGCTCATCCGGCGTAAGTGAAGTGAAACGGATGTCCGCAAATAGAGAAGGCATCGCCCTCATCGATTCGCTTGGAGTCCACGAGTTGACCGGAGTATTCAACCCCGTTGGTGCTACCGAGATCCTTGATATAGTACGCACCGTTGTGAAAAATGATCGCGGCGTGTTTTCTGGATACATTGGGGTCTTTAATTGGAAGATCGGCACTTTTTGAACCCCTTCCAATGATAAACTGATCTTTTTGAACGCGAATTTTTCGTCCCTGATAAATCATGGTCAGCAACGGTCTGTCCGGCGTCGCGATGGGGCCTGCCACAGAAACTGAACCCGGCGTGGAAGGCGGCGCTGCGACGCCCGAACCGGTTTGAGATGCCGGAGAACGAACCGCACGCGGCGGACCGGGAGGCGCCATCGTGCGTGGCGGTGCTGGTGTGACTCTCGGTGCCGCAGGGGTCGGCGCTCTGGGGGCCGGTGCAGCAGGTGTCGGCGGTGGTGGTGCCGACGCCCGAACCGGCGGCGGTGCCGATGAACGAACCGGCGGTGGCGGCGGCGCAGATGAAACCCGCGGCGGCGGCGGCGGTGGCGCGGATGCCGACGCTGCAGGGCGCATCGGTTTCATTTTCGAACCGGACGGATTCGCCAACGTTGGGGCGGTTTCAGACGGTACAGGCGGTTTGCCGCCCTCGTCATCCAGATCGAGTCCCGAGAGATCATCGTCATCATCGTCGTCATCGCCCAGCGCTGCGAGATCGTCGTCGTCGTCCATCTCAATTGTGGGCAAATCTTCAGAGGTATTTTCTTTCAAAATATCAGAATCCAGCAAGTCGTCAGAATCCAACAAGTCATCGACTTCGAATTCCTCGGTGATTTTCGGCGCGGTATTTTTCGCCTTCGCGGCAGAGGGTTGAAGAAAACTGTGTGATTCCGCATATGCGCGCATCGCTTCATTAACCAGATAATCAACGGAGCAATCCATTTTTTCCGCTTCAGCGCAAAACGCCTCCCAGAGGGAATCTCGGGCGTGAAAGCTTTGAAGTATTTTTTGGCTGGCGGTACGTGAGCTCATGAATGATCAACCTTTCTTCTCTATCGCATCGATGGCGGCTGTCGCGGCATCGCCAACGGTTTTGGTCGAGAACAGTCGCGGCAGACGGACAGTACTGGTTTGGTATTTTTTTAATGCGGCCAACGCGTCGGTTCCTCCCATAAGCGCGAGCGCGTTTATCGCGATTGCCACTGAATACGGATGAGACGACTGCAATGCCGCAATGAGCGCAGACTTTATTTTAGGAAACTTTGCTATTAGCGCGATGAACTCACCGGTTTCTTCAGCGTCCGTCGTGATTCGTTTTGATTGAAGCACGGTCGTCAGGTGGGTATTGCCGTCCAGTCGCAGCAAACACCGGGCACCGACCATCCGCCAGAAGAATTCTTTGCTCGACAATAATTTTTCCAGGGCCAAAACAGATTGCGGCAAATCAATTTGAGCGAGGGTAAGGTACACCTCTTCGCGCTGGTACTTATCCAGCGCTGTATTTTCGGCCATTGCTACCAGCGGTATCAACTGACTTTCCGTGGGCGCTATGGAACCGTCTTCGAGTGCTACGGAATATGCCCGGAGGGCGTACTTGCGGAGTTCATCGTTCAATGTATTGTCGGTTGCCACACCCACGAGAAAATCACCCACCGGCGCGCCGCCGATAATCGCCGCGGCCCGGAGATGCGTTTTTCGAAACTTGCCCAGATTGCCTTTCAGTTCCGCGGCGATTTGTTTCGATGCGGCGGCGAGAATGGGTTTGTCTTCGGATGCGCGAAGCAGTTTGGCTACCGGCTCAATGCCGTTGTTGTCAATCGTCAGCTTTTTCACCAGCGCTGTGTACACCGGCGCGCCGATTTTCTTGATGATAACGCGAATATTGAACCCGGCTCGTTCTCGGGATGCAAAATCTCCCTCCGTGCACCAGTCGACAAGCGTTTGCTGGACAGCGTCTTTGCTCTTGGGGCCCGCGAATTCATACAGCAGAAACAGCCCGTCTTTTGCCGCAATCTGTTCAGAAGCGAGATCTGCTGAATCGGAGGGGTTGCCTTTCACCTGTGCCGTCAGGCTTGGAACGGCGGTGTAAATCACATTGTCTGCTTCTTCTTTTGATATTTTTTCAAGGGATTCGGTCAACAGAGCGTGTTGTTTGATTTCAATGAGTGCGATGGCAGCGGCGCTTCGCAGCTCGACGGGTGCTTCACTATCGCTGAGTACTTCAGCAATTTTCTGTGGACCGGCCTGCGTGCTTTTCCAAAGCGAAATTTTCTCTTCGGTCACTTTGCAACCGAACAGGAGAAGACCGGATAGCAGCGTAATAAGTAATATTTTTGTTCTCATATTCATTAAAACGACTCCGTTTTCGAGTAGTTTTAAATACGCTACATACATTGAGTGGCCCCTGTCAAAATAAATGCCAAAACGATAAGTTCTTGGCGATTGCGGGGCAAAGATACCAAAAAACGAATTAAATTATAATTAAAATTTTAAAGGAAAAACGTGATGCACTGAATTATTTCGGTGTGCGTAATTACGTTGTCTATGAAAGATAATTAATTTTCCTCGAATTCGGCATCAATGACGTCGCCGTCATTTTTGGCGGCATCAGCGGCACTACCACCTGCGGCTGCCGCAGCACCGGCCGCGGCGGCAGTGGGATCTCCGCCGGCCTGCTGATAAGCCATTTCAGCAATTTTATGAGATGCCTTGGTGACGTTCTCCATTTCGGTTTCGATTTTCGAAGAATCGCCGGATTTGATGGCTTCTTTCAAGGAATCAACAGCAGCCTGGACTTTCGAGACTTCCTCCGCAGGAAGTTTGTCTTTGTGTTCTTCGAGGGTTTTCTCGATGCCGTATACCAATTGCTCCGCTTTGTTCCGGGTTTCAATACCTTTGCGTTTTGCTTCATCTTCGGCTTTATTTTTTTCGGCGTCCTGAACCATTTTATCAATTTCGGAATCGCTCAGGCCCGAGGATGAGGTAATTGTGATCTTCTGTTCCTTGCCGGTTGCCAGGTCTTTGGCGGAGACGTGCACGATGCCGTTCGCATCGATGTCGAAGGTAACTTCAATTTTGGGTACGCCGCGGGGAGCGGGCATAATACCCTCAAGGTGGAACCGGCCCAACGTGCGGTTATCGGCGGCCATTTCGCGTTCTCCCTGGAGCACGTGGATTTCGACCGACGTCTGATTGTCGGCCGCGGTCGAGTACGTCTCGGACTTTTTGGCAGGAATTGTGGTGTTTCGATCAATCATCTTCGTCGTTACCCCACCAAGCGTTTCCACACCCAGAGAGAGCGGGGTCACATCGAGCAGCAACAGATCTTTTACATCACCCGCCAGAACGCCGGCCTGAACGGCTGCACCCAGGGCCACCACTTCATCGGGGTTCACGCCTTTGTGCGGTTTTTTGCCGAAAAATTTGGTAACGGCTTCCTGAACCGAAGGAATACGGGTGGAGCCGCCCACGAGAATCACTTCGTCGATTTCGCTGGGTTTTTTGGCGGCATCGTCGAGCGCTTTCTGACAGGGAATCAGAGAACGCTGTACCAGGTCGGCGATCATCGATTCGAATTTCGCACGCGACAGGGTGATATTCATGTGTTTGGGACCGGTAGCATCTGCCGTTAGGAACGGCAGGTTGATGTTGGTTTCCATCACGCTGGACAATTCGATTTTGGCTTTCTCCGCGGCTTCTTTGAGTCGCTGCAGCACCATTTTATCGCTGGAAATGTCCATTCCCTGATCTTTTTTGAATTCGGCAATCAGGAAGTCGATAATCACCTTGTCAACATTGTCGCCCCCCAGGTGGGTGTCACCGTTGGTGGAAATCACCTGAACGACGTTATCGCCCACTTCCAGAATGGAAATATCGAATGTCCCGCCACCGAAGTCATACACAGCGATAATTTCTTCGGCCTTTTTATCGAGTCCGTACGCCAGCGCGGCAGCTGTGGGTTCGTTGACAATTCGTTTCACATCCAGCCCGGCGATTCTTCCGGCATCTTTGGTGGCTTGTCGCTGGGAGTCGTTGAAGTATGCGGGAACGGTAATCACCGCGTCGGTTACGCTGGTGCCCAGATAATCTTCAGCGGCCTTTTTCAATTTCATGAGAACGCGGGCCGAAATTTCGGGTGGTGCGAAGTCTTTGCCGCGGCTTTCGATGACCACATCGCCATTGCTGCTTTTCTTGAGGTTGTACGGAACCATTTTGGCTTCTTCCCCAACCTCATCGTACTTGCGCCCCATGAACCGCTTGATGGAGAAGATGGTATTTTCGGGATTGGTGATGGCCTGGCGCTTGGCGACCTGACCGACCAACGTTTCGCTCTTTTCGTCCCATGCAACAACCGATGGAGTCGTGCGACCACCCTCTTCATTCGTAATCACGACCGGCTCGTTTCCTTCGATAACAGCAACGCAGCTATTGGTGGTTCCCAAGTCAATACCGATTGTTTTTCCCATGACAAAATCCTCCTTGATACGACGCTTCGTATACCATTTATTCTTCACTTCTGCAGTGGATGATAATGTGCACTAATATCGAGATAGTGCTCGTAAAAGTGGCCCTAATTTAAGCACGGAGGAATTTGTGTCAAGTAAGCTCTTAATGCTTTTTTGGTTCGGGCGTTAATTAAAATGTGAAGGTTTATTGTTGGAAAAAAAATTCTTTCTGGAGTTCTTGGATATTGCGGGTTTTATTTTATAAATACTGAATTTTCACTTTATTTTGGTTTTGCCGGTTGTTAGGATGAGACACGTTTTGTATAGTAGCCGCATAGCCGTGAATTGAAGAACGATTTCCAAAGGAGTGCACTTTGGCGCACATTCTAGTAGTAGATGACCAGAAAAACATGCGGGCGACGTTATCCATTATGTTGCGCAGCGCCGGACACGACGTGGCGGAAGCCAAAGACGGTCAGGACGCATGCGATGCCGTGGATGATGAAAGCTATGATTTGGTAATCACGGATTTGCGAATGGGAAAAGTCGATGGAATTGACGTGTTGCGCCACGTGCGCGAAGTTTCTCCATTGACTGAAATTATTGTGATGACGGCATACGGTACCATCGAAACAGCGGTGGAAGCGATGCGGCTCGGCGCCTGGGATTATATTCAGAAGCCGTTTTCGGAAGACGAACTGTTCATTAAAGTTGACAAAGCGCTGGAGCGCCGATGGCTGTCCGGTGAGTTTTCGCTGCTGACCCAGGAATTCAAGGAACGTTACGGATTTGAAAATATCGTCGGGCGCTCGCGGCCCATTCGTGACGTTCTGGCGCGCATCATCAAGATTGCGCCCACAGATACAACGGTGCTGATTACGGGAGAAAGCGGAACCGGAAAAGAGCTCATCGCAAAGGCGGTGCACGTGAACTCCAAGCGATCCGATCGCCCGTTTGTTCCGGTGAATTGTGCGGCCATCAGTGAAACGCTGCTTGAAAGTGAGCTGTTCGGCCATGTGAAGGGTGCGTTTACCGGCGCGGTGAGCACGAGGAAGGGGTTGTTTGAAGAAGCCAGCGGCGGAACTTTTTTCTTCGATGAGATTGCAGAGACCACACCCTCGCTTCAGGCCAAACTGCTTCGCGCGGTGCAGGAGCGGGAGATTCGTCGCATCGGCGACAACAAGCCCATTTCGGTGGATGTACGAATCATCGCGGCCACCAATCAGGATTTGCTGGAAGCGATTCGGCAGAAGACCTTCCGAGAAGATTTGTATTATCGGTTGAATGTGGTTCGCTTCATGTTGCCGGCCCTGCGGGAGCGTCCTGAAGATGTTCCGGTGCTGGTGGAACACTTTCTCAAGAAATTTTCGGCGAAGATGGGGCGGTCGGTACGTTTGGCCAAAGGGGTGATGGAGCGGCTGACGTCGTATGAATTTCCCGGGAACGTTCGGGAACTGGAAAATATGATTGAGCAGGGGGTGGCACTTACCATGGAAGGCGACGAAATTCAGGTGGAGGATTTAATTCCCGATACCTCCGGAGAAGAAAACGGGCAAACCCTCGATGCGATTGTCGCCATTGCGGAGAAACAGGCCATTCGAGCGGCATTGGTGAATTACGACAGCACCGATCGCGCTGCGGACGCGCTGGGACTTTCACCGACAACCCTGTGGCGTAAGATGAAGAAACTGAAAATCGATAATCCCCATCGCCGACATTAGCACGGTTCGGGCGTTCATTTCGTGAAGAGCACGACCATGCTGCAAATTGGAAAATATGCGTTTCATCGCGGTGCTATTCTGGCGCCGATGGCCGGGATCACCAATCCGCCGTTTCGTCAGTTGTGTTGTGAGTTGGGTGCGATGTACAGCGTGACTGAGCTGATTAGCTGCCATGCGGTAGTGTATTTCGATTCCAAGGCCAGAAACCGGGAAAAAAAACGGGGACAAAAAACGTTGTTGCTGATGGATCGGTATGAGGGCGAGCATCCCCATGTGGTTCAGTTGTACGGAAGAGAACCGGAACTGATGGCGCAGGCGGCACAGATTGTGGAACGGGAAGGGGCCGAAATTATTGATTTGAATTTCGGTTGTCCCGCGCGCAAAGTGATCAAGAACGGTATGGGGTGCGGGGTGGCACTGATGCGCGATCCGGACCTTCTGGGCGAGATCACGCGGCGGGTGGTGGATGCTGTAAAAATTCCGGTAACTGCGAAAACGCGCATCGGATACGGCCCTGCTGAAAAAAACGGTCTGGAAGTAGCGAAAATCATGGCGCAGGCGGGTGTACAATTAATTATGATCCACGGTCGCACCCGGGACCAGGGACACAGCGGCCCGGTGGATTTGGCGTATATGAAAGAAATTGTCGACGCCGTATCGGTCCCGGTGGTGGGCAACGGTGGTATTGCCAGCAAGGCGGACGCGGATACCATGATGGAAAAAACCGGTTGTGCCGCGGTCGCCATCGGCCAGGGTGCCAAGGGGAACCCATGGATTTTCAGCGAGATTGCGGGGACGGGCGAACAGCCGAATCTGACTGCACGAGTAGCGACCTGCAGACGGCATTTGGCGCTGTATGTGGCGTGGGGCGGAGAACAGCGAGCGGTGACCGAAATGCGTAAACATGCCTGCTGGTATCTGAAAGGGTTTGACGGCGCTGCGGCATTTCGCAAGCGACTCGGAGAAGCCACCAGCGAAGCCGCATTCAACAGATTGTTGGATGAAGTGCCGCCCCAATGAATCTTTCTGATTTTTGTGAATCTTTCTGATTTTTATGTTGTCGGAGTCCATATGATTTTTCGAATTCATGCCTGTATTTTTTTTGTGTTTATGGCTGTTTTTTCTTTCTCACCCTCCATTGATGCACATCGGGTGTATACCCATGGGGACATTCAGGCGGTTGAGATTATGCATGATGTGCGGATGAAGGTGAATGGCGACGGGGCGGTGTATGACGTGAAGCGCGCATTTACTTTTTCGGACGATGGCGTTCGTATCGCGTCGATAGTGTTGTACCTGCCGCCGCACGGCGTGGTTACCGGGTTCCAGGTGCACAACGGCCAAAGGTGGATACGGGGAAAATTGACGGGGGCCGATAGCGAGTACCGGCGGCTCGACCCGATGAAGTTGTGGCCTCACCGAGAGATGACGCCCAATGAGGTGTATGCGACGTTGTCGCTCATGCCGAACTACTACAAGGGAGATGTGCTGATCAATCTGGACTTCGGAAAAAAGGTCAAGCGGGTTGATGTTGCGTATACGGTGGAGGCTCCGGGAATGGTGCGAGACGGGCGGGTACGGTTCGCGTATCCGGAACGACCCAATACGGAGCATTGGATTGCACCGACTATTGTTTCGGTTGAACCGTCTTTCAATGATGTGCGGCTTACCGGACGGACGGTCACGCTTCCGGTGGTTTTAAATAGGTCAGTGGTATTGCGAGAGGCATACCTTAGAAACTGGCGGCAGCGGTCGGAGAACGACGTGAACATGGAAACGCTTGATGCGATGGGAGTTTCCGTCGACCACGTGATTTCAATTCCATATCGGACGCCAACGGATGAATTCTTTCGGGCCGGTTATGGTGTGGTGCGCGTCGATGCGGGAACAGATAGCGCCTACGATATCGCGCGGCTGGAAATGGATGCGTTCTCGTTTGGAGAAATTCCCGGTTCTCCCCATGTCGTGTTTGTGTTTGACGGTTCAAAATCCATGCGAAAATATTTTTGGCAGCAATGGGCGGCGGCGGCGGCGTTCCTTACGTACATGCCGAACGCAAAGGTAACCGCGGTGATTTACCGGCGCGAAGCGTATCGGTTGTGGGATGGTTTCGTTCCTCCCGAGCGGTTCGGAGAGAAGATGTCGGCGCTTGCCGCGAACAAAATGTTGACGCTGCAAAACGGGAGTGCGTTGGATTCGGGGATTGAGATGGCATCGGCAATACTGAAACAAGTAAAAGGACCCGCGTATCTGGTTGCGTTTACCGATGATTTGCTGAGACCGTCCTGGACGAGCCATTCCGCACAGACGGCGGTGTCCGAAACATCGAAGCAGACGGTTTCGCAGGTGATCATTCCCACGGATGGAGAGGTGACGTTCGCGTTGCCTCATGAATTGGATTTAATCGCAGCGGAACGAGGCGGCGTGGTGATGGGGTGGAACGCACAGACGGTGAACTACCCCGGAATATTGCTGCAAAGCGTGAAGGAATGGGCGGTGCCGGTTCGAATCGACGATTTGGAGGTGTTGTCCGGTGGGGAAGAGACACCATTTAACCTACCTTTGAAACTGGGTGAAGGAGAAAGCGTGCGCGTGGTTCAGAACGTTGACAATGCCCCGAAGACGCTCCGGGTGCAGGGACGGATTTGGTCTGAACCGTTCAAACGCACGATTAGACAGGATGCGCAAACGAAAAGAGAAGTACTTGCATATGCATTGAGCGAGATTGATTGGCAGAACCGGGATGACGCGATCCGGCTCGCAAAAAAAATCGGGGTATTGAGCGTAGATACGGTTTTTGTGGCAGCCACCGACCGGCAGACGGTTCCGTGGGATGAAACCTCGTATTTCAGTTTTGAAGAACAGCCCGGGTTCATCGGCGGAACGCGCGGGGGGCACGGTGGATATAGTCCGAAGGTCAAACGAGACGTTCGTTATGAAGAAGCGGTCTCCGACACGTTACAAGCGATACGGACGCGGTGCGGATTATCGGTGGATGTGACAGTTACTGTTCACACCACGCTGGACGAAGTGGTGGATGTGGTTGTGACAAAAGTGAAATATGAAGAAGCAGGAATACTGCCCAGTGTTCAATGTGCGGTGGATGCATTGTGGACGCTGGATCTACCCGAATCGTTCACGAGTAGCAGCTATCAGTTTGATTTGTAGCCGTCAATCTTTTTACGGTCCAAATGAGAATGCCTTTTTTGCCCACCGCAGACCGCATTTTTGTCCTTTTGCAAACGACGAGGCGGCGCTTTTATAAATGGTTGCGCCGTCGCCCCCTTTGGCGATGCCTTCCATGATGCCGCCCAGTGTCCATGCGCTGGGGTAGGTGAGGAAGTTATTCATCGCGAAAATGTACACGTTTGGACGCGATACGGCGGGCCGTACAAATTCATTGCTTACACAGGCGAATGCAAATGCGCCCTTTGCCAAAGTAGAGTTTCCGCTGCGAATGGGAGAAATCAGGTCGTTGTATTTTGATTGCCCTTCAAAGACATCCATGAAGTAATCATGGCCGATGTAGCCCACCACATGACTTTTTCCGCCCGCGTGAATCGTTATGCCGGTTTTTAACTCAATCGATTGTCCGGTGTCGGTATGCACCGCGGAGATATAATCTTTCATTGCGTCGTGAATGCGACTGCCCCGGTATGCTTTGGCAACCACATAGGCGGTGTACTGTTTGGGAACGCCCTGTTGTCTCAGCGATTTGGCGGCAAAGAATCGCTTTTTATATACTGACTCAACCAGAATAACGCCATCTGGTTGAGTTGCGTGATATACCCGTTTCCAACCGTGACCGGTCAAATATCCGTGAATGCCATTGCCTTTCCAGTACATGTTCTTATCGGGGTCATCGCCGTTGCAGATTGAACGGTTGTTGACCGGAATGATTCCCTGCGAATCATTGTCGCATAACGCTACGTAGACAGTGGCTACCAGCGGGTTGCCGGCAGCCAGGTCCGATGTGAGTCGACTGTAGAATGCGGTGGTGTCAGGTGCGGAGGCGGACTGCGCATGGGCTGCCAATGGGAGGGACAGGGCGAATATGATGAAAAACAGGCGCATAGAATTGTAAGACGTTTAAGATACGAATAAGTTCTATTTTTTTTACAAATGGCAGGCTATCGTCGTCTTCGATTTCGGGTTGGGTTGCCGTACGGTTTTCGGGAAACGTTCTTTGGGGGCGGCTCTCCGGTGTCGACAAACTGTTCAGGGGAGATGGTTTCCCCCTTGGGCCCCTTGAGTTCCCAAACGGGAATTCGTTGCCGGGTCAGGTTTTCGATTTGTTTCAGTTGTGATTTTTCATCCGGTGATACCAGGGAGACAGCATCTCCTTCGGCTCCGGCACGACCGGTGCGGCCGATGCGGTGCACGTAGTCTTCAGCGACCTGAGGTAATTCGTAATTCACCACGTGAGAAATATCGTTTACATCTAACCCCCGCGCAGCCACATCTGTGGCGACCAGCGCGACGACGTCGCCTTTCTTGAACGCGTCCAATGCGGTATTTCTGGCATTTTGCGATTTGTTCCCGTGAATGGCGATGGCCGGGACGTTTCGCTTGTTCAAATAGTCGGCCAACCGATTGGCGCCATACTTGGTTCGTGTGAAGACCAGTACTTTTTTCCAGTTTCCGGTTGCAATCAGATGTCGCAGCACACCCCGCTTGGCTTTGGCGTTCATTTTATACACTACCTGTTTAACGGTCTGCGCAGTTTCATTTCGGGTCGTTACTTCCACTCGTACCGGACGATACAACAGCTTTTGTGCCAGATTCATTATTGGCTTGGCATACGTTGCCGAAAACAGCAGGCTCTGGCGTTTTTTGGGAACTGCGGCTACAATTTTGCGAATATCGTCGATGAACCCCATGTCGAGCATGCGATCCGCTTCATCGAGTACGAGAATTTCGACATTTTTCAAATAGACATTTTCTCTGTTGTACAGGTCGAGCAGCCGGCCGGGGGTGGCGATGAGAATGTCGACCCCTCGACTCAGTTTATCGATTTGCGGGTTCATACCCACTCCGCCGTATACCACTGCTGTTTTTAACGGAATTCCCTTGCCGTATTCCTTGAACGCTTCTGCAACCTGTATGGCCAGCTCCCGGGTAGGAGTGACGATAAGCGCGCGAGGGTGACGCCGATCATGCGTTCTACTGTTTTCGAGTATCTGTAAAATGGGAAGAGCGAACGCGGCCGTTTTTCCGGTTCCGGTTTGCGCACGACCCAGAACGTCATTCCCTTCGAGAATTGGAGGAATGGCCTGCGCCTGAATGGGGGTCGCTTCTTTGTACCCCTTGTTTTGCAATGTTTGAAGTAACTCGGCATGTAATCCGAGATTTTGAAATGACATATTTTCTCCTGTAGGACCTTTACGACCAATGGGACCTATAGCATAGGTCGTATACGACGTATAGGTCCTATAAGCATAAGAGTCATCGGACCCATGGGACGTATGCGTATAAGACTCATAGGACCATAAGACCTATAAAAATTTTCAATTCACGGAAGCTCACGGTATAAGAGGAAGAGGTTACTGGAGGATACAATGCAGGAAAACATGATATTTGTAATCGGTTCCCCCCGCTCGGGTTCCACGATGATGCAGCGGATGCTGGGGTCTCACAACGACGTCTATACTCACCCCGAGCCGCATATTGTCACGCCTCTGGCGCATCTGGGGTTTTGGGCCAATGTGGAGAAAGCGCCGTTTGATCATATTAACGCCTCTGAAGCGATTAAAGAGTACGTTGAGGAGTTACCCGGCAAAGAGAAAGATTACTACGACGCTTGCGCTGCATATCTCGATGTGCTGTACGGAC
The DNA here is from genome assembly GCA_016936575.1 of Deltaproteobacteria bacterium. Lineage (GTDB taxonomy): Bacteria > Myxococcota_A > Polyangia > JAAYKL01 > JAAYKL01 > JAFGXQ01. The sequence continues at coordinate 15,419 of JAFGXQ010000041.1, read as the reverse complement.
GCATGATTCAGAAGAGCAAAAAGAAAATGATGCTAGATAAAACGCCCGCGTATGCCTTGGTTTTGCCGTTTCTGACACGTGTGTACCCGAATGCGAAATATATCGTGCTGACCCGTCATCCGCTCGCGATTTTCACTTCCTACGCCAACAGTTTTTTTGATGGGGATTATGATGCGGCATTGGCGTTCAACGATATTCTGGGACGTTACATTCCCGCTATAGCGAACTTCTTGCGCGAGAAAAACGTGCCGTTCATACATGTGAAATATGAAGATGTGGTGAGCCGTCCCGAAGAAAAAATGGCGGAGATATTCTCGTTTCTGGGTCTTCCCAATCAGGCGGACGCGGTGGATTACGGCAAGCACGATCACGTGGTGAAAAGCTACGGTGACCCGAAGGCCGGTCAGGAATCAAGACCCACAACCAAGTCGGTGAGTGCCTGGGCAGCGGAGCTGGCTGCCGACAGTCACAAACTGGATTTGGCGAGACAGACCGTCGCACCGTTGGATGAAGATGACATCGGCATCTGGGGATATGACAAAGCCACGATGTTCGATAAAGTGGCAGAGGTAGCGGGGCAGGCGCCCAAGAAAGATAAAAAGTGGAAATGGAATACCTATCGCATGAAGCGCAAGGTGTTCATGTCACTGAGAAAAGACATTCACAACAAACCCCTCGGCAGAGCGGTGAAAAAAGTAAAGTACTACTGCGATGTCCTCCTTCGCGAGTAGGCGCGTTTCACGAAACGCCCATCCGCAAACCCCTTCACGACGCGCTGACAATATCTATCTATAAATTCTTCCGTTTGTTTCGGCGATGTACCCAGGGAGGGATCGGATCTTCTATCGACCACAGTCCGCGTTTCTTTTCGCGTGCGTCCTGTTCAAGCGATTCCAGTGTTTTGTCTGTGGAGTAGTCCCTGTACCACCAGGCGAGCCCCGCCGCCAGCAGCGCGCCGTTCACCGAAGTGCCGTCCTGCAGCAACACATCTGCAACGGTCCGGTGATATCGATCGGTGGCGCGTACGCGAATGGTGACGGTTCGGTTCATGGTGAACGATTTGGTGAACGCAGTGGCTTCGGCGCCGAACGGTTGATCTTTTTCAGGGCAGTCAATATCGGCCAGGCGGATAGTGATTCGTTCGGCACGGGTGTTCTGTTGGACAATAATTGTATCACCGTCGAGCACCCGTTGAACTGTCGCTTCAAATGACTTTTCGGATTTATTCCTTCCGTTCGCCTGATTGGAAACAATGAGAAACAATCCGGTCAGCAACGCGAAAAACAGCGGTATTGCAAGTTTGATATCGCGCCGGCTGGAACGGTTAGCAGTCATAAAAGTATCGGAACATGTTCGGCATGCCCCCGTCAATGAAGAATGTGCAAAAACCGCAATTTTACTGTCTTTTTTTTGTCAAACAGTGTACCAATGGCGGCCATGAAATCAGAAAAAGACGCAATAAAACAGAGTGCCCAGGGGGCAGAGCCGGAAAAGAAAAAAAGACATCCGTTCAGCTGGGTATTGTCCAGTTATGTGGCGATGGGAATTCCCTACGCCATGGTGATTTGGGTGTCCGGAACCCTGTTTAAGGACCTCGGCCACAGCGATGGCGAGATTACAGTGGCAGTGGCCAGTATCGGTATCGTTTGGTCGCTGAAGCCGTTCTGGGCAGGTTTTTTGGAGATGTTCAAGACAAAGAAGTTTTTCGTGTTGAGCATGGAATTTGTTATCGGAATTCTGTTTTGCCTGATGGGGCTGGCACTGTATCTGCCCGGCTATTTCGCGCTTATTATCGGGTTGATGTGGATAGTGGGGATCGCGTCGGCCACCCAGGATATTTGTTGTGACGGCATTTATATCACGGCGCTGAAGAAAAAGGATCAGGCCCAGTACATCGGTTATCAATCCATGGCCTGGAACACCGGACGTATTATCGCACAGGCGGCGGTGGTATATTTTGCCGGTATTTTACAGGCGAAAATGGGAATGTCCGTGAAGGCATCGTGGATGGCCTCGCTTGTCGGTTCCGGGGTGTTGATGGCTGTTTTCGGTTTGTATCATATGGTCATGCTGCCCACCGGGAGTGTCCCCGTTGAGAAAAAAGGTCGTACACCGCGTCAGATTATCGGAGAATTTCTGGAGAGCGCAGGCGATTTCTGCAATAAGCGTTCGTTGTGGGGCATGTTGGCGTTTGTCTTTTTCTTTCGAAGTAGCGAAGGTCTGCTATTGGTTGAGGCGCCGCTGTTCATGCAGGGGTGTCTGGAGGACGGCGCGCTGCAGCTGAGTCTGGTTGATAAAGGTACCATCGACGGTTTGGTCAGCACCGTGGTGAGCGTTATCGGGGGTATTCTCGGCGGTATGTTCATCGCGCGTTACTCTTTAAAACGAACACTTTTTGTATTGGCCCTTTGCGTCAACGTGCCGAACGCGACGTACTTGTATTTGAGTTATGCGGTATCTCCGGACAATCCACTTTCTTTCATGCACATTTCGTTTCTTGTCAGTCTGGAAAAATTCTTTTACGGGTTCGGGTTCGTGGGCAACATGCTCTATATGATGCAGCAAATCGCCCCCGGCAAGTTCAAGATGACCCACTACGCGTTTGCGACCGCGCTTATGAATCTGATTCTGGTACCCACCCAGATGGTGAGCGGTCCGATGGCTGATTCGATGGGGTTCAAACCGTACTTTCTATTTGTTATGGTGGCCTGCATTCCGTCATTGATAGCGGCCTGGTTTGCACCGTTTCCACAACTGAAATCCCCCAATGAAGATGTCGCCGTAGATGATGACAGTTTGCTTGATGATGAAGATAGGAAAGTACAGGCAGCGTCCAAACGAGCGAACATATACACGATTCTTGCGGTGTTTCTGTTTCTGATGCTCGATGTGTTAACCCTGGGGTGGTTGAGCGGCGCAAAATCGGGCGGCGCCCTGGTATTTTTCTATGGGCTGCTTGGTGTTTCGACATTTTTTAAAATCATCCTTGCCGCCAAAGGTGTCAGCGCCGGAATGTCGGCGTTGAAGTCTGCCAAGGGATACCAGGGCGGTAAAGCGTATTTGAGTAATGCCAAAGGTGCAATGATTGCCGGTGCGGTGATGCTCATCGTTTCGGGGATTCTTTCGTGGTACTGTATCGACAAGGCGAAAACCACCGATTGGGATTGCGCGTTCAGTGACAATGCCGCCCAATGCCTGCAGCCCCACGCGGGGGAAACCAAGCAGTGCAGGGTAAAAGAGGTGAAGCGGTAAAATCCGCTTGCATCTTGCCCATCCAATCCCAATACTTGGGGTATGACGCAACAACGGTTCATCTGCAGAAGACAGTTTCTCACCAGCAGTGCATATGCGCTGACGGCGTTGACGGTAGGTGCGGTCATTCCGGTTTCTGCTTCGTGCAATACATTTGATGAGTCCACGCGGAAGGCGGTATCCGGAGACAACCAATGCCGGAAAGGCGAACGCAGGCCGCCGAGCAGGGTGGTGTCGTATACGGATGCCAACGCGTTCGGGAAGGGCGGCCACAACGTTGCGCGCGTGCAGCAGCTGGTGAATCAGAGTGTTGCGAAGATGGTCGGCGTAAAAGATGCTCGGGAAGCGTTTCGCTCGCTTTTTGCACCCGATGATGTGGTGGCGCTTAAGCTCAATTGTCTGGCCGGACCGAAGCTGTCTTCTTCTGTGAGTGTGGTGAATGCGATAGTGACCAATCTTCGCGCTATCGGCATCCCGTTTGAAAATATCATCCTATTTGAACGCAGCACCGTAGAGATGACACGGGTGGGGTTTCCCCGCGACCTTGTGGGCAAATCCGGACCGCGCTGCTATGGGAACGATGAAGCCGGATACCACAGGGAGTTGACGTTCAGCGGCGACATCGGCAGTCTGTTTTCGAACGTGGTTGCCAATCAGGCCACTGCAATAATCAATGTGCCGGTGCTGAAAGATCACGATTTATCGGGCGTGGGTTGCGGTATGAAAAACATGTTCGGGGTGATTCACAATCCCAATAAGTATCACGACAACAACTGCGATCCGTATGTCGCCGACGTTTGCGCCCACCCCTATGTGAAACAGAAATTGAAATTGACGGTCGCTGATGGGTTGACGGCGCAGTATCACGGTGGACCGGCCGGAAATCTGACATATCAAAAACGGGAAGGCCGGTTGCTGGTGTCTACCGATCCGGTCGCCCTGGATGCGACTGCCGGTCAGTGGATTGAGGAGCAGCGAAAACGGGCGGGACTGGCGTCGCTTACAGAATCTAAACGAGCCCCCAGGTGGCTCCGGACGGCATCGAAAAAGGGGCTTGGCGAACATCGGCTCGATAGAATTGAATTGATGGAAAGGTAGACCGGCAGTGGTGCGGCTATTTACATACGGTTCACTCATGTGTGACGATATTATGATTCATGTGGCGGGTCCGTGTCGCAGGCTGGGGAGCGCGACGCTGAATGACTACATCTGTCTTTCGGTGAAAGACGAACAGTACCCCGCAATTGTGCCCAGGCAAGGCAGTGCGACCAAAGGTGTGGTGTATGAAAGCATCAGCGATAGGGGCCTTCTCAACCTTGATGAGTTTGAAGGGGAGATGTATGCCCGGAAGACCGTTGTTGTCAGGTTGCATACCGGTGTCGAAATAACGGTGCACACGTATGTGTGCAAACCGGTGTACTCGCAGATGTTGCTTGATGATGAATGGTGTTTTGATACGTTTCTGCAGCGCGGTAAGGCAGACTTCATTGCGAAATATGTGGGGTTTTCAAAAATCGGGTAACGCGCAGCGGTATGCCGGGGGTCAGTTTTTCAGCTCTTTCACGAGCGTTTGTTTGATTTCTTCGGCATAGTTGTCGATATCGTCTTGCACCGGTCCTTCCACCAGAACGCGCGCCTTGGCTTCGGTGCCGGAGTAGCGAACAAATACCCGGCCGTTGTCACCCAGTATTTTTTCAACTTTTTGTATGGCTTTCATTGTTTTGGGACACTCCGCGATGGGCACGCGTTTGGCCACTCTAAAGCTGAGTAAACACTGGGGAATGCGTTTCATAATGCCTTCGGCCAGTTCGGACAGCGGTTTTTTTTCTTTCACCATGATAGCCAGAATCTGCAGTGCCGCCAGAATGCCGTCTCCGGTGGTGGAGTGGTCTGAGAATATCAAATGCCCCGACTGTTCGCCCCCCAGGTTGAAGTTGTTTTTGCGCATTTCTTCCACCACGTAGCGGTCTCCCACCGCGGTGCGCACCACATGACCACCCAGCTTGCGGATGGCCTTGTCGAGTCCCAGGTTGCTCATAACGGTGGTAACCACCGTTTTTTTATTCAGCGTTTTTTCTTTAATCATATGACTGGCACAAAGCGCCATGACCGCATCACCGTCTACCACCTGACCTTTCTCGTCGATTAAAATCAGTCGGTCGGCGTCTCCGTCCAGTGTGATACCCACATGGGCGCCAAGCTCCAATACCTTTATGGCAGCCTTTTCAGGGTGAAGCGCACCGCAGTTATCGTTGATATTACTGCCGTTGGGCGTGGTGCCGATGGAAGTGAGTGACGCGCCCAATTCCTCGAAAACCGCCGGGGCCGCTTTGTAAGCAGCACCGTTGGCGCAATCCACCACCATTTTGATTCCTTCCAGAGTCTGGTCTTTGGGAAAAGTGTGCTTCAGCTCCACAATATATCGCCCCAACGCATCGTCAATTCGAACCGCTTTGCCGATGGCATCTCCCACCGGGGTATGACCGTTCCAACCTGCGTTCTTCAGAATGATTTTTTCCAGTTCCAGCTCCACGTCATCGGGGAGTTTGAATCCATCTGACCAGAACAGCTTGATACCGTTGTCGTTGTACGGATTGTGGGACGCCGAAATGACCACCCCCGCATCAGCCCGCATTGACGATGTGATGAACGAGATACCGGGAGTGGGCAACGGCCCCACCAGCATTACTTCGCCCCCCATAGAGCATATCCCCGATGCGATAGCGGTTTCCAGCATGTATCCCGATACGCGGGTATCTTTGCCGATAACAATGCGCGGCGATTTTCGTCCGCCTTTTTTGCGTGCCACATGAGTGAGGGCTCGGCCCAGGGCCATGGCCACCTCTCCCGTCATAGGGTGGACGTTGGCAGGTCCGCGAATACCGTCGGTGCCGAACAGTTTTCGTTTTGCGTTCATATGTGAATTCTCCTTGATGTCGCCGAGGGGTGTGGTTTTCGGTGGTATCTCAGTGCTGCGGAATCAGAGTTCTTTTTTGCGGGCGTCGATGGCTTTGAGCAGTTCGTTCTTGGCTTTTCCGTAGTCGGCCCATACTTTCACAATGGAGTTGCTCAACTCGGTTTCAAACGCTTTTCTCGACAAATCGAGGCAGTTGTTGATGGCAAACACCGATTTGGTATCTTGATTGAGGCCGGTTTCCTCCGAATATTTTTTAACGGTTTCTTCGTATACCGGGTCGGGTTCGACAGCGGTGCCGGCGTAGTCGAGGCATTCAAAAGCCACTTTTTTAAACCAGGCGGATTGTTCATCGGCCAGCGCGCAAGTGTCTTTAATGCGCAGGCTCAAATCCACCGGTTCGTATTCGATAATGGATTTCCCTTTCTGGGACAGAATGCAGTTGACCACTTTTACGTACTTGGCGGCGCCGGGTTTGAATTTGTCTTCTTTGGGTTGGGACTGCGCACCGGCCCATTGTTCACTGATTTCAGTCAGTTTGCCGCGATTTTCCAGATATGTTTCGTAGTATGAAACGTCATTCACGAATTTATTCCATGCGGCCAGCAGGTTTTCCATGGCGCGGTAGGTGGCTTTCAATTCGGGGAGCATAATGCCCGCTGCTTCCAGGGCGCGATACCGGAGAAGTGCTTTTTCGAGCATCGGAATCGCTTTTTCTTTTACGTGCTTGGTGTACGCGATGGAGCTGACAGACAAATACTCGGTGATTTTGGCTTCAAAATCAACGTTGGTTTTCATTACATTTAAATCGAGCTTGGCGGTTTTCCAGAATTCGTCGTATCCGGCATTGTGCTCTGTGGCGAAATCGGATTTCAGTTTGTCGAGGGCATCGATTTTGCTCTGTTTCTGCGAGTAAAAAATAAAACCGGCGATTCCCGCAGCCACCAGGATGATCACCACCAGGATAGCCACCATGCGCTGGCTTTTATTGGTAAGGTCGATGTCGTCGTTGAGGTCTGCCGCAGCAGGTGCACCGCCCAACGGTGCCTGCGGGCCACCTTCTTCCAGGGGAGCGTTTATATTTTGGTCTTCATTATTGAATTGCTCGTTCATGATAGCCTCCAGCGTTTTTGTTTCGCTAGTTAACGTACACTTGAAAGTGAGAAATCATAGCGAACACCGGGGTTTTGTCAATTTATCATTGTTTGATATTGTTGAATCAGTGCAGCCTGCTTACAATTTTGAAAAGATAACCTCTTGATACTCCATCGCTCTCGTGATACATGGCAGCAGACTCGTTACCGGGTTTCATTATGACCCTGACAACGGTTACCCGAGAATCCGCCAGGCCTTGACGGGAGCAACGGTATTGGACTAACCGGGTGTCAGGGTCGCTTTTTTTCTACTCAATTCAATAAAAGATTGGCTTTCAATCGCGCTTTTGTGGTCATCGTCATGAACATCGGCAGTGAACAGGTGTTCTTTACGACGAGATTTTCAGCGTGTTTTCAATTCCCTGGGGTTCGCTTTTCTGGTTGCCGTCGAAATTGAAGTGACATCTGACAATGTGACTGGCCCCGATTTGTCTGGGCTCGGGTACCAGGGTTTTGCACTGAATATCGGCATACGGGCATCGGGGATGAAAATGACATCCGGTGGGCGGTTCCAATGGAGACGGCGGTTCCCCGGGCAGCAGGTACAAATCTGTTCGCAGGTCGGGATTGTGCGACAGCTGCGACAACATCAATGCGCGGGTGTAGGGGTGTTTGGGGTCGCGAAACAGGGTTTCGGAGGGAGCCGTTTCCACAATGCGGCCCAGGTACATGACCGCTGTTTTGGCGCACATGCGCTTTACCGTATCCATGTCGTGGGCAATGAACAGAAAAGCCACCTGCAGTTCTCTTTTTACGGTTTCGAGCAAATTCAGAATTTGTCCCTGACTGGCCAAATCGAGCGAGGTGACCGGTTCGTCGGCAATGAGAAACTTGGGCTCCACGGCGAGTGCGCGGGCAATGGAGATACGCTGCTTTTCGCCGCCTGAGAATTCATGAGGCTGTCGGTTAAGAGCGGTGATGGGCAGGCCGACCATATTGAGCAGTGCCGCGATGTGCGCTTTCAGTTGGCGCCCGTGAAGTTTTCCCTTGTGTGCGGTTATGGCCTCCCGCAGGGTGGCTTCTACTGTAAAGCGCGGATTCAGACTGGATGCCGGGTCCTGAAAAATCATCTGCATCTGACGTCGTTTTTTTCTCAGCTTTCTTCCTTTGAAACGGGTGATGTCTTCGCCATCGAACCACACCTGCCCATCGGTGGGGGTTTCCAGTCGAAGCAGTAATCGGCCGAGGGAACTTTTTCCACAGCCCGATTCTCCCACCAGTCCGACAGATTCTCCGGGTTCGATGCGGATTGACGCGCGGTCCACCGCCTGCACCGATTTCTGTTTGCCGCTTCCGGCACCCAGACCGACGCGTGCCGAATAGCTTTTGCTGACTTCTTTCGCTTCACTTATCGGTTTGCCGGGGTCTGTCATGATTTTTTTGCCGTTGTCGTTGGTTTGGGCATGTGCAGGAAACAGCGCACCAAACGCTGTTGTTCAGGGAGCGTACCTGCCAGCAAAATCGGTTTCGGCGTTTGCATACGGCAAATATGGGTTACCCATTTGCAGTCGCGCGCAAAGGGGCATGCCGCATCTGTCGGTTCGATTTGTGCCACACTGGTGGCCACATGCGTTTTAGCGGAGTGCACAGCGCCGGAAAGCAATGCGGCGGTGTACGGGTGCGCCGGGTTCTTCAACACTTCTTTCACCGGGCCGTCTTCCACAACAATGCCCCCCTTGAGCACCGCCACGCGATCCGCCAGCGCTGCAACTACACCCATATCGTGACTGATGAGAAAAACCGACATGCGCAAATCATGAATCAGTCTGGAGAGCAAATCGATAATTTGCGCCTGCACAGTGGTGTCGAGGGCGGAGGTGGGTTCATCTGCGAGAATGAGCTCCGGGCGGCACGCCAGCGCCATGGCAATCACCACACGCTGTTTCACTCCGCCGGAAAGCTGATGGGGAAGATTGCGATACCGCCGTCTGGGGTCGGGAATGCCCACGAGTTCCATCAGGGAGAGCACCTGTTCCCGGGCGGCGCGGCGACCGAGATTTTTATGCAGCCGAAGTGTTTCACCGATCTGTTTACCCACCGCCATTAACGGGTTCAGCGACTTGCTCGGTTCCTGGTACACCATACCGATTTTGTTGCCGCGAATGGTGCGAAGCTGTCCTTCCGACATTCGGCGCAAGTCTTTACCCTGAAACAGAATTTCGCCTTTGGCGATGGACGCCACCGCGGGAAGAAGTCCCAGCACAGAATATGCGGCCAGGGTTTTTCCACTGCCGGACTCTCCAAGCAGTGCAACGGTTTGCCCCTTGGGAATGTCCAGTTGAAGCCCCTTTAAAATCGGTCGGGTCTCGGGTTCTTCCGCAATCGTCACTTCGAGATCGCGAATGGAGAGAATCGGGGTTCCCGGGCCTTTTTGCGCATTGTCATTCATCAGCGGGATTCTACCAAAAAACCGGGTGAAAAAGCAATTGCGCCGCTTTTCAGAGTGCGGCGGTGCACACTACCGGAATGTCACACGATGGCATTGGGGATACATTTTTGTAACCGGATGGTCTGAGGAAATCCGGCGGTTTCGTGCAGATTGCAGAAGAATCGGTCAATTCGTCAGGTGGCATGTACTGTGCAAAAAAATCAAGAAGGACGGCGAAGATCGACCGCGCCGTTTGAACGGAGGACACATGACCATCGGGAACGCGAAGAAATTTATTGATCAGGCGCAAGTGGATGATGATCTGAGGCGAACGCTCAACGGCGCCGAGACATTTACCGAATTAACCGACCGGCTGGAAACCCTGGGAATGACTTTTTCGGCGTTTGATTTTGAGGAAGCGTTCAACAACAAGCTGGTGAGCTGTCAATTTCAGGAACAGGCCGATCAACTGCAGGAGTTGAAAATGTGGTGGCAGATGCTTCACAGCTATCTGGGGGCCGGGGAGGTGCTGAGTTGTGCCTCCTCCGGAAGCTGCGGATCCAGCGGTGGTTGCGGTTCTTGCGGCGGCTGAGGGTTATTCCTGTTGCCGTATTTTTTTATTTCGAACGGCGCGTTCCATGTTGGGGTGATGAACGGAGTCTTCCATTGCGTCGGTGTGGCAAACCGCGCAGTCCATTTGTGAACCGATGGGGAACGGGGTATCGCTTAACTGCAAGGGAATGAGATTATCGCGGTTTTTTCCCATGTGGTTGGATGCCGGATACAGCGCGTGGGGAGAGCCGTGACACGCGGTGCACCGAACGCTGCCTTCATCTCCGGTGCGATTGCGGTAAAGGTCTGCAGGGCCTTTCACCCATGTGTTAAACCCGGACGCGCCTTTTTCGGGCGCCTGATAATCCGCGTGACAGGTTTCACAGTCGGGTTCATTGAGCCATGGCTGTCGCGGGTTCACATCCGCCGCGGTGGCGACCTGAGTGGGGGTGAGTTGTTCGGCCAGTTTTTTAGCCTGCGGCTTTTTGGGTTCTCCTTTCAACAGGGATAGCGCATGTTCGTCGAGTGTTCCGTGACAGTCTATACAACCTAGCCCCACAGTGGCATGCAGACCCCGCAGGCAACGGGTACTGCCTTCACTTCCGGCAGGATGACACATGGCACACGCGCTGGAGTTTTTCAGGTACATGAAGTTGGCGTGCCATCCGTGAATGGCGGTCGACAATTTCAGTTGCTGTTTGTTGCCTTCGGCGCCCAACGCCGGGTCACCATGGCAACTCTGACAGAGTTTGGGGTGTCCATTTACCGCATCGGTGTGAAGCGTGGTGCCGCTCAGTCGGTCGTGGGTGCGAAGAATTTGTTCGGCGGTGTCGCTGTGCACGCCCGCTGCGTTGTTGACGGCCCAGGGGCCGCCGTGGCAGTTGCGACATCCCATCTCGGTGGATGTGGGCGCAACGACTCTGGTGACAGCAAGCACTTCACCGGTGGATTTCCGTTTGGCCGTCACTGTAAACAGCGGATATGGGTTGAAGGAGCCGTTGTCGGTATATGGCACCACCGGAATGGCTTTGGCCAGAAAGCTGATGCCGTTGTCATCCGGGTCAAATGTGCCGCTCACGCCTTTACCCGCGACACCCACATTTTTTTTGAACACGGCGCCGAAGGTTTCTTTGGCGTACTTCCAGAATTCGGAATGGGCGGATGGGTTGGCGAATCCTTTTTCGACGTCATACGTCAGCACCACATCCTCAGTGATCACTTCCGGGCTGAGCCCGCGTTTGATGAGCTGTGCCTCAAGCGTATTGGCGGGGGGCAGTATGACGAACCATTGGTCGCTGTCTGAAATGCAGTGCATGCCCAGATCATTCCAGGCAAGCAGCACATAGGCATCGGTATCTCTGTTGAACGGGGGAATGTCGGCGTTCAGCGGCTGTTTGGGCGAATAGGGTTCCGGCGCCCGCACAGCTTTCTTTTTCAGCAGTTTTTCTGTGATATACAGGGCCAGAGACGCTTTTTCTTTCGGTGTGCCGAGCACCTTCGGCATGTATGTGGCAAATTTTCCCTGTCCCTCCAGCAGGGAGAGAATGCCCATGTAGGGATAGTCTTTCAGTTTTTCAACGACATCGTTGCGGACCCCGTTTACCGTGTGACAGGCCAGACACTGAATGTTGAACATTTCCCGGCCGGCTGCGATTTCGTTTGCTGTGCAACGTACCTCGGTCCATTTGGCGCTTTTCAGCACACCTTTCTCGTTGATTTTCTGTTCGTCGGATTTCATCACGGACGTGCTGTACATCACATCGGCTAAGACGTATGGTTTTCGTGCCACCTCTCGCGAGTATTCGAATCCGCCCATCCACGATAATCCGATGCCAATGAGCAGCCCGGTAACGGTTGCCTGCAGCGTTCGCGGCAAGCGAAGAATGAGTACCGCGCCGAAGAAGAAGATCACACCGGTTGAAACGATGAGCACCTGTATTGGGCGTTGCATCTGGGCGTTGTCGGTTATCGCCGCGCGCGCTGCGTCGGGCAGGCTGTAAAAGTACCAGACGCCGAACACGACCATGGCCGGTATAGAGAGGAGTAACCATTTGGAGCAATACCGAATCAACGACATGCGAAGGGCTTGTTCTTTGGTGAATATTGCCGTCACGTAGCCGAACAGACCTGCGATCATTCCCATGGCGGCGGTGCGGAAAAAGAGCTGCGAAAAATACGTGGGGTTGAAAAAGCCGTGCCAGAAATTGTGGGTGCTCACCCATTTTCCCGGGGAGAGCATGAATGCAAGAATACCGTTGATGATGAACAGGCTGAGCCAGGCGAACAGAAAATAAAAGAATGCCAGTTTGTGTCGGCTGCTGTCATCGAGTTTGTCGAAATTATAGTGGTACAACAGCAGCGCCGCAATTTCGCCCACAAAGAATACCCACTCAATCGCCCAGCCGAATACAAACGAGTGGATGAGGGTGGAGGTGGCTGCCGGGTTGACCAGTGCGATGATAAACCATATTCCCACACCGGAGACGCCGCCGAATACCATGGTGAGCAGCAGAAAAAACCATGTGTGCTTTTTTACGTACAACAATAATTGATTATCATTGTCTTTCACCGCTTTGATGTCGGTCAGCCAGATGAAGGCTCCACCGCCCACCGCCAGATGAGAAATGTAGACATGCAACACAGCGATGAGCGCCACCAGTGACCCGCCGCCGATGGTCGGAAGTTCCCAAATCGGGTAATTCATGGGGTCACCTTCCTTCCTTTGTTTTTTTGTACCAGACGAATCATGTAGATTATCGCGGCGATGCCGAGAAGGAGTACCAGCAGAAATAACGCGAGCACGTCGTATTGAGCTTTTTCTTCAAGAGACGTGAGTGAGAAGTATTCCTCAAGTTGCAGCGAACGCAGATTGGCGCGATGAATCACCATGACCAGCATGAGCGGCAGAAAGTGAAGCAGCGTGGCTTTCAATTTGCCTTTGAAAGCCATGAATACTGCCCCCAGAAACAACAGAATGCCCACAGACAGAATGGCCGTGCTGACAACGCTTTTTCCCATGAATGACATCATTATCGGTTTGGGAAGAGCCAGCAGATACCATACCCCGACGGCCGCTTGAATCAGGGTGGAAACGGCAAAAATACGAAGCCCGGTCCGGACGCCGATCGGGGCGGCGGAAGCCTTGTTTTCGGAAGTGCGCTTCGCGTTTCGGTCGTGAATCCATGCGAGAAACAGCCCGGCGACGGAAATGGAAGCCACTGCGAAGTGCAGGTATCTGGGAAGGAGGGTCGGGTCGGAAGTGTTTAAGATGGTGCCGCCACGGTTGTCAAAATATGCGCGCCAGTAGTGCGGAGCAGCCATTAGCGAGAGGTTGTTGACGAATGCGAACGCGATATACAGCAGTATCAATGCGGTGACAATGATGGACGCACCGGCGAGTCGGGGAGAGTGTTGATGCTTGCGAATGTAAATGTATCCGCCGTAGTAGGCAATGATGAGCAACGGGATGACCAGTATCCAATACACGGCCATGAGTACAGAGCTGGCATACATGAAATGGCCGTAGATTACTTGCAGAAACAGCAGTGCTGCCACCCCCGAATTGATGCCGAACGAAAACAGCGTCATGGTTTTTACCGCGAGATTTTCAGTGAGCGTGGATTCAAGGTCGGCGTTTCGTCCGAACAGACGTTTGGCCGCGATAATGAGGCTGCTGCCCACCAGCGTGTTGATAATCAGGATGTGCAGCAGAAACATGACCAGGCCCAGCCCGAAGAATATCCACCATGGCGCAGGAATGGTGTCCGGGGTTGGTATCAATGACTGTGTGTTCATACAATCTCCTATTCTTCTTTTTCCAATCGGTATTTTCGGAGCAACACGATAGAGACCACAAACGTGATGCACAGCCCTCCGAGTACACCCGATTCAATCATATGGTAGGTAAATTTTTCCAGTACATGAGCGCCTTCCACCGTAATTACCAGAATGCGTCGAATGGCGGCGATGAGGCCCACAATTAAAAAAGGTTCCGCGCACAGGGAGTGGGATATGAGAGAAACCCGCACGGTGTACAAGATTTCGATGAACATGATAACGAGAAGAATGCGATCGAGCACGTGGAGAGTGGCTGCCACGTAGTCACTATCGCCGATGTGGGAGACAATGACCGGAAAGGTGAAAATCAGCAGCACCGCAGATGTGAACAGCAGTACGACGCCGATCGCCACGTATATAACATCTTCACAGTATTTAAAAATCTGGTCGATTCGTTCGCGGAATTTCATTTTTCCCCCAAATAAAACGAGGCATCCACCAAGAGTTCGCAATTTTTCACAATATTATGACAGATGTAAAGATAGCCCACCGGGGTGAACAGTCAAATCGGCGGTAAAATCATCGGGCAAATGGATTTTTGTTCGCTGGGCCGGGCGGCGCGCCTGCTATTTTTCGATGATTTCGGCATCTCCGACAAACTCGGCTTCCAGGCGACCGGTGGCATCGAGGAAAATGCCGGTTTCTTCGCCGGTGAATGTCCACAATGCGAGTGTGTAGTCGTCGGGGTAGAGTTCGGTGGGCGGAGTGAAATCGTCAGTATACCGAATCGTGTTGGAAATGCGGACATTGTCGATACAGCCGTCGAAGTACCCGGTCAATTGAGGGTGTTCGATGGCGCCGATGATCAGATTGTCGGTGCGCAGTTCGTAGGCACTGTTCTGGAAGTACTGTTCAACCTGTAGTTCACCGTTGACAAAAAACTGTTGCTTGTCTGAAGTGTATACGAATGCCAGATGGGTCCATTCTCCATCGACCAGTGCTTCATTTCCGAACAACGTATTGAAACTGGAGCCGCTGTAGCCGTACCCGCCCATGGGCAGATTGCCATAGAGAGACTCATAGTACCTGGCGTATAGAAAATAGGAGCCCACGCTGGTGGTTGCGCCTTCACCGAGTCGCAACACCGGTTGGGAGTCCCAGTTCGTGTTTCGATAAAACTTCACCCACGCTTCGGTGGTCCAGTTTTCGACAACGGCCACGTCGCCGCTGCTGAATACCCGTACAAAATCGCCGTCCCCATCAAGGGAAAGACAGTAGTCAATGGCGGGCCGTTCGCTGTCGGGGGAGTCATCGGTCGAGGCGGTATCGTATATGGGGTTGGAGTCGGAGTCGTAGCCGATAATATCTGGTGTGTCGGTATCGTATATGGGGTTGGAGTCGG
>JAFGXQ010000040.1 GCA_016936575.1 Deltaproteobacteria bacterium | reverse complement strand
GAAACCAATCTTTTCTTAAACGCAGAAAATGCAGATAATATTTTCATCACGAAAAAAGCTTGGTCATGACTAAACAGTTTTCGCCATCAATACACTGATACTTATATGAATCCATTAACGACGCAATAATAAATCGCCCCCGCCCTTCACAACTTAGAGCATCTGCAGAAGACAACTCTTCGTCAGAAGAGTCTTCCGGCAATATCGGGACAGAATCCCGCTCCACTCGCCCCAACGCATCACCTTTGTCAAAAATCGACACGGTCAATACGCCATCATCAAAAAGAAGAACCACACGCATTTCACCAGAAGTAACCTCTTTATATGCATGCTCTACGACGTTATTCATTCCCTCTGCTATTGCTACTTCCAAAATGGATGCAGAATCCGAAACGGTCTCAATATTCTCAAAAAAACTTCGCGAAGCAATCGATATCGCACGAATACTTGTCGCTGTTGCCGGCATGCGATACTCAACAAAAAAAGACATTCTGCCTCTCTCTTATCTTAAACAGCTAACGAACACCTTACAAATTAAGTTCAAAGATGAAACATCATCCAGCTCAGTAAGTGATTTTTGCAAACACAAAATACGCAACGTTCCTCAGCAGCGCGATAACGCGTCCTGCTCCAATTCATAAATATCAAACACTTTGTACAGTTGTGTCAGTTCAAACAACGACTTAACTTCTGGTGTCAGCCCCCACAAACACAACGCTCCCTCTGGACGAGCTTTCTTCAACACGGCTACTAATGCCCCCAAACCACTGGAATCAACGAACGTAACATTACTCAAGTCAAGTCCCAACCGTTTCTCACCTGTATCAAAAAGCTTCAATAACTCTGTTTTCAATTCCTGAGCAACCAATACATCAATGCGCTTTTCTTGAAACCTGATAATCGTACAATCATTGTGCTGTTCTTGCGTATAAATCATTGTGAAAACCTCCGATGAACCAAAGTCAACCTTCTCTATAACCCCGCCAACCGTTTTGCATTTCGTTGGCCAATAAAACGAATCGCCAAATTTGCAGTCACACACCGCAAATCTCTGAGCAGGCCCTGTTTATTGGTATAAATCATCTCGGCAAACTCTCTTTCATAAGAATCTACTTCAAACAACTTGTCTACAGGAAATACCCCCGGCGGAACCGTATGGCGCACTGATTTTAACAATGTTGATGTCTTACCCATGTTATCCGAACGAACCGGCCCTGGCCCCGTAAAACGCATTTCGCCCTTTAATACATTTAATAAAGTTGGGTACCAATAGAACGGCAATTGACTATCCGCAATTTCGTAACGGTTGAATCGGGGTAGCCGCTCAACATCACTGTCTGCCTTGACGTCGCCATGACCAATTGTCGGAATAGTGGCAATCGCTTGATTCTTTTTTAGTTTAGACAAAACTGCAGCAAAAAAACCCATCGGAAATAATGCCGCCATTAACCATATTGCCGCACCTTTTTGCAAGAAGGCGTTCCCCAGATGCATGAGGGAGTGAACATCAACGTTGTCAAGCAACAATGGGTCACTTACTAGAACCTTCGTTCGAGAATGCGGTTGTACCAAATTTGCGCCAACCACAATTGCGTCTTTAACTTCCATCATTTCACCCACATACGAATAGGGAGATACAATAGCGTTTTTTACATTCGCGCCTTTAGCTATGATAGATCCAGACGAAATCGTTGAATACGGACCAACCTCGGCCCCTTCTAAAATCTGACAAAAATCCCCCACTGCAACTGGCGGATGTAATTTTGCAGAAGGATGTATCATGGTGTGATGCCCAAGATGCACGCCCTTATCTTGCTGAGCGAAATGGGTATCGTGAATATAATCAGAGGGATTATCCAATACGGTGGCGGTTAACGGTAGTACCTCTGACAAAGACCTGCAGACAAAGTGCGGAAAATCCGCATCAATCAAATTTACCTCGTGTTCATTGATCTCAGCGATGGACTCTGCCGCATCTTTTAGACTGCCGGTACAATCTTCAAACAGGTCGCCCGGACTTGGTGGAGATGTTATCAGCCCAACAAATTCATGAGTGGCGGCATGCCGAATAACTGACATACGCTTTCCGCTGGCATCATGCTGCGCACGTATGTCATTCACTGAAAAATTAGCCAACGTGCGGCCTGCCAACACCAAACAATGATCACCCAGCAAGTTTCTATGTCTCAATAAACTTTCAACTTCATTACCAGAAGGGGCTGCAGTAACCAACTTAAGCTGCATACCAAATCGACTGCCATCATCACAAAACCGACGAATCTGCGCCAAGTTGTCAGAAGCAATAACAGTGCAGTTTCGAATACCCTCGCCGTAAAAAACTTCCAACTGATGTTGAATCAACGGTTTTCCCATGATTGAAATGAGTGAAACCGGATATATGGACTGCAACGGCTCAAACGAACTTGTATCTGAATATATTAGCACTAGCTCCATCTGCATTCCCTCATACGCGATAACGAAATTCAGCCAATTTATAACTAATACGAACCTTGTCCGCTGAATACTGCTGGAACCGTTCGTAAAATAAGTAAAATATCATTCAATAACGTTTGCTCATGAATATATTCGCGGTCAAGTGCCACTTGCTGATGAAAGTCAAGATTGCTACGCCCGTTTACCTGCCAAAGACAAGTCAGCCCAGGAATCACCTCCAGCCGATACCTATCCCCCACTTTATATTGCAGCACTTCCTCAGGAATAGGCGGTCTGGGACCAACCAATGACATGTCTCCCCGTAATACATTAAACAGCTGCGGCAATTCATCAATCGATGTTCGCCGGATAAATCTACCCACCTTGGTGATACGCGGATCATTTCTCATTTTGAAAATGACACCCGCATCAGACTCGTTTTGGTTAAGTAAATCATCTTTGATCTTGTCAGCGTCTTTTACCATCGAACGAAACTTATAAAAATCAAAGACCTTCCCATGACGTCCCACGCGTTTCGATGTGTAAATCACTGCCCCCCCGTCCTCCATCGTAATAGCCGCAATGACCGAAAAAAACACTGGTGACAAAATAACTATTCCCGCTGTTGCACCAATTACGTCTGTCGCTCGCTTTACTTTTAGTGTGCCTTCGCTGGCACTCCACCATATTGCTCTACGAAAATGTAAATTGAGCTCTGCAACCAATTTTCGTCGCGGATTCGACAATTTTTCAAACCGGTTAATCACAGAGTCTGCCAGATTTGATAATTGATCGCTTTCGTGGGCTCCCGTCCCTTGTTGCCCATGCTGCCCTGGGGATTCCACATGCAACTTCTCAGGAACAACTTGTCTCCGTGTTGAAACAACCGGGGAATCCTTACTACCACTGTTAACAATCGTTGATAGCATATGATTTATGGTGGTGATCCCCCCGCTTCGCACACTCTCTAAAGTAGGCTGCAACCGGGAAAAATTTTTTTTAAATAAATCAATCATTTAAACAACGCTTATATCGTGAATACTTCGTAGCCCACACGCGTATCGCGCTTATAAAAATTGGGAGTATCAATACAGTTAAACGAAAATTTTTTCTACCGAAAGATACATAAAATCGTATCAGCGATGGCTGCTATCAGCGACATTGAACCTTCCTTGTAACATCCACCGTCACTATCAAGGCACTATCTCAAGTTGGAGTAACACAAAACAATGCGATATCGATACATAATACGAATACATCAAAATATGAAAACCAACTTCACATGAATGAAACGTTCTTACAACCTCTCCATTAAAAATTTTCCTGAAGAGCGTCCATCAAAGGGTCTTTGGCCCCCTCCGCGTCCGGAATATACCCCTGGTCAATGGTCCAAATAATCGCACCACCGAGCCCTTCTGCGGCCACATATTCTGCCTTTGCCGCAATCGATACTTCGTCTTCATATGAAACGAATGTGCAATCATTTACTGCCGGCGACAAAGACAGGTACGGGGCTTGCGCTTCTGTATCGTACACATAAGATTCTTCTGAATAATATTCCGAAATAATATTCGTGTAACTCATTTCGTTATCGCTTCTTAAAATCGTTGAACCACCAATATCTTGTTTTGGTGCAGTCACCGGAGCGGAATAGCAAACACCATAAAAACCAATTCCTATCCCCAGCTTACCAGCAGGAATCCCGGATTCCAGATACTTATTTACAGTACTGCTGACAGAGCAAGGTGTCGTCCCACTTTCGCCTGTCAGTGCCGACGCATGCCAGCTTTGCCACCCAGAATACGTTCCGGTCATTGTGTAGGACATAATG
This sequence comes from Deltaproteobacteria bacterium, assembly GCA_016936575.1. GTDB lineage: Bacteria > Myxococcota_A > Polyangia > JAAYKL01 > JAAYKL01 > JAFGXQ01. The sequence goes on along the minus strand of JAFGXQ010000040.1, from coordinate 16,370 downwards.
TTCAGCTGATCGAGTTTGGGAGCAATTTCACTATAAAATGGATCCGGCTCTTGATAATTAATATTCAAATAACCGATTGGGAACGTAAGTATTACTTCCGGCCAAGCTGCCCGCAAATCATCAACCAATGCCTCGAACGGTTCATGGTCGATCTCGCTAAATGGCTCCCAATCCAAATCAATCCCATCCATATTGTGCTCGTCTCGAACAAATTGAACCAACTCTTCCACAAATGTGGCACGATTGGCATCAGAGGTCGCGGCAAAAAACTGATCATAAACCCCCGCACCGCCGACCATCGCAATCGCTTTTGTGCCCACGGCGTGCGCACCGGTGACCAGCTCGTCGACCATCGCCGGACCATTCACATCATCAATATAAAAATGCGTCGCGATCGTACCATCCGCATTGGGCAAAATAGCACCAATGGCCAAATGAGTCATCGCTTCATACTTCACCACTTCTGGTGGATACAAATCACGATGATATCCCACATAGTATCCCATTACCCATGGTTCATCGTCGAAATCTGAGTCAGAACCCGCATCGCTATCACTATCAGTATCCGCATCCGAGTCGGAATCGCCATCTGTATCGGAATCGGAATCAGAATCGCCATCGCCGCCACTTCCGCCGTCTACAGCATTATCGCAAGCGATGACGGTAAACACCCCAAAGAAAGAAAGGACTGCGAGTCCCAGATGAAAGGCAATAACAGCCAATTTTTTTTTCATGACACACGTCTCCTTGGTAAACCTACTGCCGACATTTTTTGTTCTAAAAAATATTTTTGGCTAAATGTCAATACAATCAATAGGCCGAACGAAGTTGTCCTGCCCCGATTTCGATCGCCCTGAACACACGTGGCTATCGCACGCAGCAAGAATATATTGAACTTTTTGTGTTTACCGACATTATTAGAGAAATCATTGCAATTGGTATTTCATTTTTCATAAGCACCAATTATTGAAATACCCCAAAACGGTAAGCCGGTTGAACTATCCCACAAAATAAGACGAAAGACGGGCATTCTCTAAACATATGTGCCGATTTTTATCACTATACGACAAATTAGTTTCTCGGCTCGTCATGACGGTTTCGGACGATTTACCCTCTTTCAAATATTGGTTTGCCTCCGTTTTTCTTACTTCAAAAACACAGTTGCCGCGGTCCAACCCTCATCAATTTCGCCACGATTTTTAGAAGGGTTCACTAACTGCTGAAGCGCATGTGCATGTGAAACCGAAAATAATAGAAAGCTCTGATAGGTATCAAATTGGGAGTATATCCCACAATAGGACCCCGATGCTTACATCTTTCACTCCGAACAAGAATAGTTGACGATAATAACGAAAACGATACACTCTGAGCCCAAAATGAATCAGCGACGCGAAGGATATTCGCAGACTAGGAAATCTTATGTCTATCGTTAAAGATACAATAAAAAAGAGTATTCAGATTTTACCGTTTTATCCGGTCTGCCGGCGTATTTGCAGGGAAATGCGATTCGCCCCCGGAGGTCACTACTATTCGCCCATTCCATCCGATGAAGATATTTCATATGCGCTCTCCCATCGTTCAGCATCGCATGATGAAATCAGTGTCGATGCGGAATACCAGCTAGCTCTTCTCGAAGAAATCAGCCGCTTTCATCACAACATTCCAAATTTTCCATGGGCAAAGAACAAAGATTTTTTATTTTACTATGCAAATCCCTATTTCTCATTTCCAGATGTGGCCATTTTAACTAGCTTTCTGCAGTTTAGAAAACCCAAACGTTTTGTAGATATCGGTGGGGGGATAACAAGTTTCTTGATAATGGATCTCAACCGTCTGCTGTTTGAAAATGCACCGATTCAATTGGAGGTTATCCAACCATTCGCAACATTGATAACTAACGAATTGTCCCCGGAAAAACAGCCTATTCTTCATGAAAAACGTATTCAAGACGTAGATCTTAATTTATTCGAAACAATGGAAGAAGACGATGTTCTATTCTTGGATACATCTCACGTAAGCAAAGCCGGAAGTGAAGTTAACTGTATTTTGTTTGAAATTCTCCCCAAACTAAAACCGGGAGTCCGCGTCCATATTCATGACATATTTTTCCCGTTTGAATATCCGGAGGAATTTTTCCAAGACGGCAAGCAATGGAACGAACTTTATCTTTGGCGCGCATTTTTAATGAACAATAAAGATTATCAAATTGAGCTATTCAACGCGTACTTGGAATATTTCCATTTAAAAGAACTAACGGAAAAAATCCCCAATTATAAATCTACGCAGCGCTCCGAAGCTCATCTCCACAATCACGGCACAAGTTTATGGATTCAAAAAAAGTAAGGCATACGCCGAACCATCGCCGATTTCTCAAATTCGCATAATCCAATTTCGCGCTGATTCCTGTTTTTCTAAAACTTAACGGTTTCGTCATCGAGCGAGTCCTCAAAAATACAAAAATTCCAAATCTTAGAAAGATATCGTTACTAATTTTTAACATTGCATTAATTGCGTATACAGTAGTATTAATTCCACTATAAAATTCCATTTTTTCTGGTCCACCGCGCTATTAGCGGAACGAAAGGGACATTTCAATGAAGACGCTACACTTGAACGGAACAAACCGTGCAATAGCCGTTTTTATGGTGCTTGCCTTAATAACAGGCTGTGGAACAGACGACACTAAATCAACGGAAGGAAAAAAAATGGGCAATGAAATTGTATTACCGCCGCCGGACATCAAGAAAAGCACATTCCTGCAAACCATACAAAAACGTCACACAACGCGTGACTACGCCACCAAGCAGTTACCGATAACCGAAGTTTCAAATATTCTCTATGCCGCCTACGGCATTAATCGCCCCAAAACCGGAAAACGTACCGCACCATCTGCCCACGATTGGCAATATGTGGACATCTACGTATCAGATGCCAATGGACTGTATATTTTTAATCCCCAAAAACCATCACTCGAAATTATTCTGGAAAAAGATGTTCGGAAGAAGACCGGAATTCAGGAATATCCAGCGTCTGCACCACTGAATTTTGTGTATGTGGTTAATTATGCCAGAATGCCCCAAGACCTTCCTGAAAAAGAAAAGTCATTATTTGGGATAACAACCGTTGGCGCAATCGTGCAGAATGTTTACCTTTATGCTGCATCGGCTGAGTTGGTTTCCGGAGTACGGGCTGACATTCGCCGAGAGCCACTTAGAAAAACAATGAAACTAAACGATGACCAGGAAATTATACTGGCCCAATCAGTCGGTTATCCCTCTGTAGTCGGAGAAGTAAAAAAATGGGTGCACAACATTTTCTAATTGTTGGTAACAGTTGTTATTATAGTCCACAAAACTTACCGGTGAATATATGCCTCAAAAAAAATCCGCAGTAGATATTAATAAGCTGAATCAAACAAAGAAATCCTATCCACTCGATACTCCGATTCATGTGTTCCTTGAAAACCAAGCCGCGAAGACACCCACGCACGTTGCTGTGTCATTTGAGGAAGAATCCTATACATATGAAGAACTCAATAAACGTACCAACCAAATTGCCCGATATTTACAATCACTTGGCGTATCCCAGGAAACACTGGTCGGTGTGTACATGGAGCGCAGTATAGAAATGGTGGTCGCAATTCACGGCATTGTGAAAAGCGGTGGAGCATATGTGCCGATAGATCCGGAGTATCCGAATGAACGAGTCTCTTTTATGGCAAAAGACGCCGGCATACAAATATTGCTTACTCAAACCAAACTAGCGTCGCATTTCCCGGGTGAAGTCGAACAATTAATTTGCCTCGACAAAAAAACGGACCTGCTAAAAATTGATGCCTTTGCCACGGATAACCTCACCGCCGTCGCCACACCGGATAGTTTGGCGTATATGATTTATACCTCCGGTTCAACTGGTCAACCCAAGGGAGTACCCAATATTCATAAAGCGCTGGTAAATCGATTGCTATGGCAACAAGATGCCTTTGGTATAACAGAGCAGGATGTCGTGCTTCAAAAAACGCCTTACAGCTTTGATGTCTCGGTCTGGGAATTTTTCTGGCCGTTTATGTTCGGCGCAAAATTGGTCATGGCAAAACCTGGTGGTCACAAAGATGCTACCTATCTCCTGCGTATCATTCGGGAGCAAAATGTAACCACCATCCACTTTGTTCCATCCATGTTGAGTTTATTCTTAAGTGCAGAAAAGGTATCCGAAGCAACGTCCCTGCATCGCGTTATTTGCAGCGGTGAAGCGTTGCCAATGGAATTGACGCACCGTTTTTTCGACAATTTGCCGAAAACAGAGCTGCACAATTTATACGGACCGACCGAGGCAGCCATTGATGTAACACATTGGCCTTGCCAAAAAGGCAGCCAGGACAAGACTGTTCCTATTGGATTTCCGATCGCGAATACGCAATTATACATTCTTGACGAGGAACTCAACCCGGTCCCAATGGGGGAAAGCGGTGAACTTCATATTGGAGGAGTGGGTCTTGCGCGGGGTTATTGGAAGCGAGAACAGTTGACTCAGGAACGATTTGTAGCGAATCCGTTCAGTTTGGACAAACGAGACCGGTTATATAAAACAGGAGATTTGGCAAAATACAGACCCGACGGAAGTATAGAATTCTTAGGAAGAATCGATTTCCAGGTAAAAATCAGAGGCCTACGAATTGAATTGCAGGAGATAGAATCAGTTTTAATCTCTCACACTTCAATTTCTGAAGCAGCAGTAATCGCAACAGATGGCGATTTTTCAGACAAACAGTTAGTCGCTTTTGTGGTTTGTGCCGGTTCTGTTAGACCGACGGTTGACCAATTGCGCAAATTTCTCCTTTCCTCGCTTCCTGATTATATGGTTCCTGCCCGTTTTGTCTTCATAGAGCAAATGCCCCTCAGTCCAAATGGAAAAATAGACAGGAAGGCACTTGATTTCAATCAGCAGGAACGTCCTGAAATGTCAGTCATGTATGTTGCACCGAAGACAAAACTAGAAAAAGATATATGCCAAATTTGGTGTGATGTACTCCAATTAGATAAGGTCGGAGTGAATGACAACTTTTTTGAACTTGGTGGAAACTCACTGCTTGTTGTGAGCACAGCCTCTCATATTAGTGAACACATTGGGTTCCCCATACCTATTGTAAAACTTTTCCAACATCCAACTGTTGCAACACTCGTTCAGGAGATTCAAGCTGACAATACAAATGAGCAAAAGGTATTGGATGATGCATATGAGCGCGCAACGCGGCAAAGGATTGGACGTTTCAGCAATGATCCCAATATGGACGGCATCGCCATCATCGGAATCGAAGGTCGTTTTCCCGGCGCTGAAACAGTCGATGAATTATGGAAAAATCTTTGTGATAAGAAAGAATCAATCACCCGATTTCCATTAGAGGAAATCGGTCCAGGGATCGCGGAGAGTATCGTCAACGACCCTAACTATGTTCCATGTCGTGGAATTATTGAAGACGCTGATAAATTCGACGCACCGTTTTTCGGTATCGGACCGCTTGAAGCTCAGGTAATGGACCCCCAGCAAAGAGTATTTCTGCAACTAGCATGGGCGGCACTTGAAAAAGCGGGCTACGCCGCAGATAAGTTCAGCGGCCCCATCGGGGTGTTCGCTGGAGTTGGCGATAATCACTATTATCACAATAATGTTTTATGCCATCCCGCTATAGTTCAGACCGTTGGCAGAATCATTGTAGGATATGGAAACGAGAAGGATTATATTGCCACGAGGGTTTCTTATGCGCTCAATTTAACAGGTCCGTCAATTAGTGCCAACACAGGATGTTCGACATCTCTGCTCGCGGTTGACGGAGCCTTTAGATCATTGATGGACCATGAGTGTGATATGGCTCTGGCCGGAGGGGTTGATATTTTTGTTCCGCAAAAGAGTGGTCAACTCTACATGGAAGGTGCCACGTTTACGCGTGATGGTCACTGCAGACCTTTTGATGCCGAAGCAACCGGGACCATGTTTTGCGACGGTGCCGGGATGGTCGTTTTACGACGTCTTGAAGATGCGATTCGCGACGGAGATCACATTTATGCAGTGATAAAAGGCACAGCTCGGAACAATGATGGTTCCAACAAGGTTAGTTTTTTGGCCCCGAGTGTCGATGGTCAATATAGAGTCATCACTCAAGCGCAAGCACAAGCGAATATTGAACCTGACGACATAGGATACGTGGAAGCACATGGTACCGGAACTCCCCTGGGAGATCCGATTGAAATTGAAGCCTTGACCAAGGCGTTCCGTGCAAGAACGCAGCGAAACCAATTTTGCTATATCGGATCCGTTAAAGGCAATATCGGTCACCCAACCATCGCGTCGGGGGTTGCCGGCCTTATCAAATCAGCACTTGTACTTCATCACGAGTTGATTCCGGCAACGCTTCATTACAAAAACCCAAACCCGAAAATTAATTTTGAAAGCAGCCCCTTTAAGGTTGTTCAGGATAATACTCCCTGGCCTCGCTCCGACACCCCCCGCATTTCATGCGTAAGCTCTTTCGGTTTCGGAGGAACCAATGTACATGCCATTGTGCAAGAAGCGCCGCAGACTGAAGCGCCGGGACCATCTCGTCCACTGCAAATATTGCGTTTCTCCGCAAAGAACGAAGACGCTCTTGACCGACAACGAATCCAACTGGCCAAGTTCTTTAAAGAACATCCAGATACTAATATCGCTGACGCTGCATTTACATTGGATAATGGACGAGTACATCACGCATTTAGACAATACGTGTTGTGTACTGATACGCAAAGTGCCGCAGCCGTACTCGCGAATAAATTGAAACCAACAAAAGCGCTAGAGACTTTGAATCCTGACGTCGTCTTTATGTTTCCCGGCCAGGGAGCACAGTACGTAAACATGGGGATAAGTTTATATCATCAAGAGCCGATATTCAAGAAATGGCTTGATCGGTGCTGTGATATTGCCTCCAAACATCTTGACCGAGACCTTCGCGAACTGCTGTTTCCAAAGAGTGACGATACCCAAACCGCATATAATGCACTAAAGAACACATACTACACGCAGCCTGCCATTTTCTGCATTGAATATTCACTGGCGAAACTGTGGATTCACTGGGGCATCCAACCTTCGGTAATGATTGGACACAGTATTGGCGAATTTGTTTGTGCCTGTTTGTCAGATGTCTTCAATTTGGAGGACGCCATTCGTCTAATTGTCACCCGTGGACAACTCATGCGTAATCTTCCGAAAGGCTCAATGCTATCTATTCGTTGCGCTGCAAAAGAAATCGAGTCCGCGCTTCCTGAAAACATTCAGTTGGCAGCATCAAATGGCCCCAAGCTTTGCGTTGTTGCAGGGCCGGATGACGCCATTGAAGGATTCTCTCGCATTGTCGAAAAAGAAGGTAAGACAACCACGTTGCTCCACACGTCCCACGCGTTCCATTCAGCAATGATGGATTCTATCGTGGAGCCTTTCCAAAAAGAAGTAAGTGAAGCAACACGCAACAAACCAAAGATTCCGTTTGTATCCACCTGCACCGGCCAGTGGATCACAGACACCGAAGCAACATCTTCTGAATATTGGGCCAAGCATTTACGAATGCCGGTTCGCTTCTCTGAGGCTGTTGATGTTTTGGTCAGCGATAAAGAAAAAGTATTTCTTGAAGTCGGCCCGAGAAACGTGCTTTCAGTGCTGGCGAGACAACACATTGACAATGCTTATCGTCATCGTGTGGTTTCTTCTCTTGGAAGCAGTCCCGACAATAACGAGGAATGGTTAGCACTACTAGGCGCAATCGGCGACTTATGGAAAAACGGGATAGAAATCCATCGAGGCACATATTACGCAAACGAAAAAAGACGTCGCATATCCTTGCCAACCTACCCCTTTGAAAAACGGTCATATTGGCTTGAACCTTCAGGTTACGCACATTCTGCGCAGGAGGAATCTCCTTCTTCGATACACCAGGCTATCAGCTTACCAACCGATACAGCGAAGACAATGGGCGACGGAACAGGCGAGGATACTGCATCAAACGATATCGCTGCCAACCTGTTAAAACTGATGGTAACCATTTCCGGGTTGGATGCGTCTGATTTGGCTATCGACGTTCCCTTCTTGGAACTCGGTCTTGATTCTTTATTATTAACACAATTTGCCGCACAAATTTTCGCTGCATACGATTGTCGCGTTTCTCTAAGGCAACTTTCGCGTGAACTTTCGACCGTAGAATTGCTGGCGGAGCACTTGAAAGATTACACTAAAGATACCAGCCAAATTTCTGAAGATAAATCGACGAGTCATGCCATCGATACATCAGGGAAAAACGAGTTAGATGAAACCGCGGTTCCCGCATTTTCCGAATGCCCGGTTACCGAAGCGCAACATGAGATTTGGCTTTCATGCAAAATCAGCACGGAAGCATCTGCCGCATACAATGAATCATTTACAATGAAGCTGACCGGTGCATTCGACATCGAAGTGTTTCAGAAAGCGGTCCGTATTGTTGTTGAAAGACACGATGCGCTGCGGATGACGTTCTCTACTGATGGAAAGACCTGTCGTATTCAAAATCAACCGCAGCAAATAAGCATTCCTTTTACCGACCTATCGCAGTCGACAAACGCACAGGAGGAATACAATAAAATCGTCCAAGAAATGGCCCAAACGCCATACGATCTTGAAAATGGTCCGCTGTTTAAAACACCGATTGTTCGATTCAGTGACAATGAAGTAATGTGCATTTTAGCAGCGCACCATATCATTTGCGACGGTTGGTCATTGGATGTTGTAATTAGAGAATTAGCTGAAGCATACACCGCATTGAAATCCAATCAAGTCCCGCGATTCCCCGTCGCTAAACAGTTTGCAAAACATTCCGAAGAACAGAAATCAATTGAAAAGAGCAACGAATTTAAGAAATCAATCCAATTTTGGAAAAAAAGATATGCGTCACCAGCGCCAATATTGGAACTTCCTACCGACCACACTCGTCCGGTGAATCGAACCTACAACGCCTCCCGCGTGACAGTAGAAATATCTCCGGATATATACAGTGAGCTGAAAACGTCCAGCGCACAATCACATCGCAGTATATTTTCAATGCTACTTTCCGGACTCTATTTGCTCCTTCACAGACTATCCAGCAAAGAAGATATCGTCGTTGGAATTCCTGTGGCCGGGCAACCCATGATGGATGCCCGCGATTTAGTTGGACACTGTGTCAGCTTCCTTCCGGTTAGAGTCGATGTACTGAAAACCCACGCTATCAACGATTTTTTGGATTACGTTCAAGACGAAATGATGGATTCATTTGAACATCATCAATGCACATACGGCCGTTTGCTTTCTGAAATACCTTTTGTCCGTCAGTCCGGATATGCACCCCTGGTTTCGGTGCTTTTGACAAACAGCTCTGCATACAAGGAAGGTGAGCTTCGATTTGCAGATCTCAACATGACCTATACGCTGAATCCCAGAGCATTCGAAACGTTCGATCTTTACTTCAACACCCGCGAAGACAACGGTCGTCTCGAAATTTCATGTCATTTCAATACAAACATCTTCACGGGTGCATCCGTAACGCGTTATTTACAATTGTACGAGGAAATTCTTCGACTCATTTCCCGTCCGAGTACCGCCAAAATAGGGGAACTCGCTCCGATCACTCGTGCAGGGCAAGACCTGCTTGATTCGCTCAACAGAACAGAAGCAAAATATCCGAGCACCAAACGAATTAATGAGCTTTTTGAAAAAATTGTCTCGAAAAACAAAACGAAAAATGCGGTCCATTTTAATAATACAGCTATATCCTATGCAGAGCTAAACCACCGCGCGAACCAATTAGCCCACCATTTACGTTCCCTTGAATCGGCTGGTAAACCCATCGGAATTTGTCTTCCAAGGGAAATCGATATGGTTGTCGGTGTGGTGGCCATCTTGAAAGCCGGGGGAGCATATGTGCCGTTGGATCCAAGTTTCCCCAAAGATCGCCTTGCATACATGGTTGAAGACTCCGGACTCACAACCATTGTCGTGAACAATGAAACAGCAGACATCATTAAGCAAGATTCGCTCCAATATGTAAACTTAACGTCAGATATTGATGTAATCAAAAAACAAAAAGGCACGAATTTCGTCTCCAAGGAACAGGATGTCCACGATCTGGCATACATCATCTACACATCCGGCTCCACTGGAAAACCCAAGGGAATTGAACTGGAACATAAATCAGTGGTGAACTTCCTCACCAGTATGGCGAAAACTCCCGGATTGACGAGTCAAGATAAAGTGTTGGCGATTACGACGCTGTCATTCGATATTTCTGTATTGGAAATATTACTTCCGCTTACAATCGGTGCTGAAATAATATTACTAAACAAAGAGCAATCGCTTGATGACCGAGCCATTTCGGGTGCGCTTGAACAACACGATATCACGGTTATGCAGGCTACTCCCGCAACGTGGCGACTCCTTACTATGGGAAAATGGACTGGAAAACAAAACTTGAAAGCCCTTTGTGGCGGTGAAGCAATTTCATCGGAACTGGCTTCGTCTCTGTTAGATCGCGTGGGCGAGCTGTGGAATATGTACGGTCCTACCGAAACTACAGTGTGGTCCACGTGCAAACAATTAAAAAAAGGAGACGCCTCTATTGCCATTGGCGCTCCCATCAACAACACATCCATATATATACTGGACAGCGCGTTACAACGGGTTCCTGTCGGCGTACCGGGAGAACTGTATATTGGCGGAGAAGGATTAGCCAGGGGATATCACAACCGAAAAGAACTAACATCTGAACAATTTATTTCCAATCCGTTCGTAAACGATGGTACCCGTATGTACCGGACAGGCGACTTGGCAAAAGTCACCACCGACGGAGAACTCATTTGCCTCGGCAGAACTGATTTTCAGGTAAAACTGAGAGGCTTCCGGATTGAACTTGGAGAAATAGAAAACGTCCTTCAGAATCATCCCACAGTTCAGGAGTGTGCTGTGATTGTCCATGAACGAAGCGAAGGTGACCAGAGACTGGTTGCCTATATCCGACCAGATACAAATCAAACACTTGATTCTAACGTTTTAAAAACATTTCTCCGCGACGAGCTTCCGGACTACATGGTTCCCTCCCTGTTCCAACGAGTTGAGACATTTCCACTAACCGGAAGTGGAAAAATTGATCGAAAAAGTTTGCCGGAACCCATTTTTGATGAACAAACAACGCTTTCCTCCGTTGAGAAACCTAAGGATGAAACGGAACGAACAATTCTTCAAATATGGAGTGAAACGCTCGGCGTTGGACAAATTGGCTTACGAGATAACTTTTTTGATACCGGCGGGAACTCCCTTCTTGTCATTGACATAGTCTCTAAAATAGAAAAAATATTTAACACCTCATTTTCAATGACCGAATTCTTCAAATATCCGACAATAGCCGAGCAGGCTGTTCATCTCAGCAACAGTAAAACAGATGCAGAGGAAGAAGATATTACAAAACGAGCCCAACTTCGTGCTAGACAGCGACAAGCAGCCCGCAATAGACAAATAAGACTGAAAAGATAATACCTGAATAAGAGACTTCAGTAAGAGACTTCCAGGAAAAACAATACAGTCATCTTGTATCGCAAGCCAATTTTATTAGCACCTTTAACAGGAATGTAATTTTTTGTTTCTGTTCAAAAAATAGCGATTATCGTTTAAACCTCCTTGCGAAATAATCAAATCGTGGATATAAAGTGTTCGAAGTTAATGTTTGTGGAAAAATACAACAAGCATGGAGAGTGCAATCATGAATAAATTTTTAAATATAAAAAATGCAGTCGTTATGACGGCGTTGCTTGTCGTCCTAGCATTACCGGCAACGGCAAGTGCCACTGGACGCGGCGGGCATCACGGTGGTTGGTGGGGTGGATTTTGGAGCTGGCTGTTTGGGGACAATGCCGCACAAACAACAGATGGCGGCGAATCGAGTTCTTCGGCGGTTCCTGAATTCAGTGCCGGGGCAGCATCCGGCGCCGCGGCGTTGCTCATTGGCGGCACCCTTATTCTCGTGAGTCGAAAGAGAAAAAAAGAAGCCAAATAGTTTGGTGTGTTGACCAATCGACTTCGCACCCCTATGGGTAAATTCGGTCGTATCTATTACTATTGTTTACAAGCCAATTGGTGATGGGTAAATTTTGCCAGACAAATGAACACTCCTTTCGCCACACCAACGAAACACACTTCACAACTTATCCGGCGAATGGTCACGGTGGGTATTGCACTGCTCGCTGAATACGCATTGTTCAGCTTGTTGTTCGATTTCGGTTCTATCGTTCACATAAACAGCCCACTGAGAATATTGGGCTATCTTGGGACACTAGCTCCCGTTGCGGCAATCACTGCTACTGTACTGGTTCTTTTGTCGGGAACACAACTTCGAAATAACCTAACAAAAATTGCCGCGGAAACGCCATTTCGTCGCGCAACCGTGCTTTGGATCATACACATCGGTTCATATATCGGCCTGCTTCTGATTACGCCTAAAATTTATGGGTCTGATGCATGGCTCATCTTCTGGATAATCATTGCGTGCGCCTCAGTTACTACAGCACTTTTTGTTGCCATGCCTCCCGTGTTGCTGCGAAAATTTATTCAGCAGAGCAAAGTAAAACTAATTGTCGGCTTGATTATCGGCATCGTGGCTTGGGCTGCCGGACTATTGGCGGAATCGCTATGGCAATCGCTCGGAGACATTACCTTTTACACCGTCAGTATTTTGGTTCAACTATTGCCGGGTGAAACAATCGTTGATGCCCCAAACAGTATCATCGGAACTCAAGATTTTTCAGTTATGGTTGCGCCGGTCTGCAGCGGGTACCAGGGAATCGGCCTGATGACGGTATTTATTGCGGCATTTTTATTCTTTAAACGAAAAGAACTGCGGTTTCCCAATGCACTCACGCTACTCCCCCTCGCGATTGTTCTCACCTGGGTAACCAACGCGTTGCGCATTTTTCTGCTGATTGCGCTGGGGGTTCATGGGCGCGAGCAACTGGCCCTCGGGGGATTTCACGCCAAAGCCGGATGGATATTGTTCTGCATTTTGGCACTGGCAATTGTTGCCGTCGCACAATCTCTCTCCTTTTTCAGCAAAACAACGCGTCCGAGTTCAAAGCAAAATACCGATAATTGGAACCCGACAACCGTACACCTTTTGCCGTTTCTGACTGCGGTTGCAGTGGCGATGATTGCAGGTATTTTTGTTGACGATTCCACTTTAAATGTTGGGTACCCATTGACCGTTTTGGCATCTATGACAGCACTCGTAATATATCGAGGGCGTTTCTTGCCTATACGTTGCTCTTTCTCATGGCTCCCTGTTGCAGCGGGTATCGGCGTTGCAGCGGTATGGATAGCAGCGGAGCATTTATGGGTCATTCCCTATTCTCCACCTGCGCTATCACCCTCTAATCGTACGCAATCCACTCTATTTTTGATTACCTGGATGGTTTTTCGACTCGGCGGGTCATGCATTGTTATTCCCATCATCGAAGAACTGGCTTTTCGAGGGTTTCTATTGCGTCGTCTGATTGATTCGGATTTTGTCGGCGTACCCTACAAACAGTTTACCTGGCTCTCTTTTGTTCTTTCATCGGTGGCATTCGGCCTGATGCATGGGCACCGTTTTGTCGTGGGTATTGTTGCCGGCATGGCCTTTGCGACAGTTGTGTATCGCCGAGGAAAACTAGTCGACGCGATTGTCGCGCATATGGTTGCCAACATAACAATCGCGGCATACGTTGTTGCCTTAGGTCAATGGTCACTCTGGGAATAACTCAAAAGAAAACCCTACTCCACCTGTAGTGTTGTTGTCAGCAACACGCCGACGGTTTCGCCGATGGTGGCGGGTTTTCGGGTGACCAGTTGGTTGTCGACGTAGGCGTCGAATTCTTCGGCCAGGCCGGGGGAGAGTATGATGAAGATGCCGCTGCCGCTACTGAGGTCGGTGGTGAAGGCGTCGCCGGTTTCGTTGAGATAGTAGATGCGTTTGAAGTAACGCTGGTGGAGCGAATTTGCGCACCTGCGACCATCTCGCCGGTTACCACATGGCGAATGAGCCCAACCACGCCGCCTTTGTCGCCCAGGGGCAGCTTGGTTTCAAGAGTGGGGTCGAACGCGAGCAGCATGTCGGAAAGCGCTGAGAGGTCACTTTCTTTCATCACTTTTAAATCGGGGTTGCGAATGCCCGCCGGATACACTCCGCATCCGGCCTCGGGTTTCACCAGACCGGTCACTGTGGGATAATACCCATCCGCTTCTGCTACGGCCATGATACCCAGGGCCAACTCCACCGATGCACCGGTCAGCACCGTGTCAATATACCCGTTGGCATCTGATACCAGCGTGTCGGTGACCGGGTACCCGGTGGGGTTTTGGCTGATGTCCAATGCGCCGCCGATTTTTATCTGCACGCCCGGCATCAGTTCATCGGTCATAAAATCGCGTACATTGGCCAGCACGTGAACATCGCCGAGCGGCGGCGCGGCCTGACAGGTGCCCGTGGGGTCGGTCGGGGTATGGGCGTTGACAGAACAAAAACCGGATGCGCAGTCTTCAAGCTGCATACAGCTTTCGCCAATCGCCCCGGCGCCGGCCGGAATTTCGGGCACGCACACGTCGTCTGTATCTTCGTCATTCGACGAGGAGTCGTCGCAGCCGGTCATCATCAGTACCGCGCAGATAAAGACCATTCCCGCACTCAGTCGCATCATTTCTTTTTTCATGTTCACCCTCTTCTGGTTGTTTCAAAATTGTTAAAAATGAAATTCCGAGGCAAACCCGAATATATTCAGCGCCACGTTATAGGTTCCGTTGTTTATGGTGTTCCCGATGTTTTCTCCCGTCGATAGCGGCAGTCCCTGCTGCTGTACCACTCCCTCCGACACCACCACCTCGGGCTGAAAAATGTGTGCGTAGCTCGCGTGAAGCGTCAGCCAACCGGCCACGTTCCACGACACACCGCCGGTGGCGCCGATTTGAGTGGCGAAGGGGACATCGACATTGAATGTGCGATTGTCTTTGGGATAGGCAGACGACTGATAAAATGTGCCCAGGTGAACGGTCAGTTTTCCCGGCAGCACATCGATGGAACTGCCCAGGTGAACGCTTACGGTGTTGCGGTAGTGCTTGGGAACCTGGCTGTCGGGCATTGGGGTGTCTGACACGGTGTTTTCATCGATAGGATCAGTGATTACCGCGTCAGGTAAAATATCGAATCCTTTCACACTGGCCCAGTTCTCGAAAACCGCATCCAACTCCACATCAAAACGGGAACCGATGCCGCGCACGCCGAACGTCACCTTGGTGGGAAAATGCTGCTTCAACAGCAATTTGTCATTGCCGGAGGCCATGTACGAATTCACCATATCGTTCTCTGGTGGTTCATATTCCATTGTTCCGTCAGCGCGAATATACGCGGGCAGTTTCACCGACACCCCGGTCTCCAGCCATTTGGCCGGGCTCACCAGAATGCCGAACAACCCTGTGGGAACAAACGGGTCCACTGCCGAAATCTGCAATAACGCATCGCCGCCGAGATTTTCATTGAACGAGGTGCTCGCCATGGACGGCAACGGACGAATTTTAAGCGATTGACTCAAGTGCGCCACACCGGAATAAAACACACCGCCGATTTGCACGTACCGGTTGAATCGATACGAAATACCGACCCCCGGAAATATCATGAAGTGCCCGGACTCAATCAGGCTGTATCGTTGGGGGCCGTCTTCGGGCAACGAAAACGCGGCAAACCCGCTGGGCGGCGCAAGCCCCGCACTCAACGCCAGCCCGTTCACACCGCCCACATTGCCCCAGTTGAACACCAACACCGGCAGGGGACCGACCTTCGACATATCTACTGCGTCAAACGGCTCGCCGGGGGCTCCTGCAGAAAAATCAAGGGCCGGGTCGGCAATGCAGATTTGACCGTCTTGGCAAATTTCTGCGCTGTTTTGCCCAGGTGAATCCAGCCAGTACCCACCGCTGCCGCTGCGGTCATATCCCAAGTGCACATGAACCAATTGAAAGCTGACCAATAGTTCTCTTTTTAACGCCTTGGAAAGGCCGGCAGGGTTATACAAAAATGCTTCGGGCGTATCGGCTTTGGCCGCAAAAGCGCCGCCGCGTGCCCCTGCTGTTGTTCCGATACCGGGAAACTCCAACCCGCCACCGACACCCGGTTTGCTGAACAGGAGAACCACCCCCAAAACAAATATGGCGCCCCCCCAGGCCAGCTTGGAACGTCCGCAATCAGAACACATATTTCACAACCCCTTTTGAAATCACTCAACTACAAAACGGTACCATGCATAATTTCTTTAGGTCACCCGACG
>JAFGXQ010000039.1 GCA_016936575.1 Deltaproteobacteria bacterium | reverse complement strand
CTAGACCAGACAAATCGGTCAGATTTTCTGTGGAACCGAGATAGAGTGCACCAACGCTTGTCAGCGCGTTCAGTCCTTCCAGGGATTCCAACTGTTGACCGCCTGTAATGAAGATACCGTCAACCGTTTGCAGTGCTTCCAATCCACTATGCGTGGATAGTTCGTCGTTGAGTTGAATCAGCAGATTTTCCGCCACGTGATTGATGTTGTGGAGGCCGGTCATGGTTGTCAGCATTTTGTTGCTGTAAATGGTCAAATCGCCGTTGACCGCTGTGAGGTTGTGCAGGGCGGAGAGGTCGGTCAGGCTGTCGTTACTTTCAAATGAGAGGTCACTACCGATGGTCGTCAGGGAATTCAGTCCCTCTAGAGAGGACAGCTTATCGTTTCTGGCGATATACAGCTGATCTCCCACCGACAACAGGTTATCCAGTCCGGATAGGTTTGTTAATTCCTCACAGCCTTCTACGACAAGCTGACCGGATATATTGTGCAGTGCTTCCAGAGCGTTCAGCGTGGTCAGGGTTTCCGCCTCAATTGTCAACGAGCCGTTGATGCAGGGAATGCCTTGCAGGGCGAGTGCATCCGCTTCTGTTTCGATGAGCGCGTCACCCTCGAAACAGGTTTCCGGCGACGACGAAGAATCCGAATCTGCGTCGGTATCGCTGCCGGTGTCTGAGTCTGAACTGGAATCGGTGGAACCCGTCCACGGTTCTGTATCGGTTTCGAAAGAGGTGTCCGGTAATGCATCAGAGGCGGTATCCGAACCGGTCTCCGAATCTGCATTCGATTCAACGCCGCCGGTTTTGTGGCAACCCGCTAGTCCGGTTGATAACAGAGCAATCCCAAAAACAACGCCTGCGAAGACTTTTTCGTTCAATAAGTTCATATCCCCTCTCGCTTCGATATGACAATTAAGATTGCCGGGACATATAAATAGTAGATTATTTCAATCAGATTGTGAAGTAATCAGAACCACTCCGGCGAATTACCGCGTTTGATGTTTCACAGGTGGCTGAGGCCAAGGAGCTGCACAACCGGCTGGGGATTCTGCTGGCCCGGTCCAGTGTGGATCCCAAAGTGGTGCAGGCCACCAAAACCATTATGAATCGCGCCTGGAGCTGGTACAAACTGGCCGCCGATGAAGTTAAAGAGACCGGCCAGTTCGCGTTTGAAGGCACCGATCGCTACGACAACTACGTCAGCGAGTTTCACCGCAGCAGCTCAAAGAATGCGGCCAAGCTTTCCACGGCGGCGGAAACCACCGAAGCGGCGGCTGTCTGACCCTATCCATCCGTCTTACCTCCCTATTCAAAATTCGCAAAACACTACCGGTACACATCAATCGGCCCTCCCAAACCGCAGCGGCCCCTTACCCAATCGCTCGTTTCCTTTCTCTGAAAGGCTATCCCCCTTTCGAATTGTCATTCCCCCCTATAAAAGTGGTTCCTCCCCCTATGGGGATTTTAATTTTATCAAAATAATTGAAGTGAAGTTAAAATTCAAGAAGGGTACAAATCCCCCAAAGTAGGGGGTACAACCGTTTTTATAGGGGGGTGAACGGTTAAAGATTCATTTCTTGATGTATTTCCTTCGGTAATTCGATACAATTCGCGTTATGAGTAAAAAAGAAGCAGGAAACAGCTGTCCCGTTGCCGAGAACGCGGTCACTTTCTGGTGTATCCGGGGGGGGATTGTTTTGTTGTTTCTAGTTGCGTTGTATCGGACAGCGTGGATTGGGGACGACGCCTATATCAGTTTTCGTGTCATAGACAATTTTCTACACGGGTACGGCCTTCGCTGGAATGTAAGTGAGCGGGTACAGGTGTTTACCCATCCGTTTTGGCTGTGGGTGAATATGGGCGCCGTAGCGATCACTCAAGAATTTTACTACACATGTATTTGCGTTTCTATCTTTCTCAGCGTGGCTGCCATCGGGGTATTCGCATTCACGATTGCGAAAACAACCGCGACTGCGGTGCTGTGTGGAACGATATTTCTATGTTCGAGATCATTTGTAGAGTTTGGCACCTCCGGTTTGGAAAATCCGCTGACGCACTTGCTGCTGTTTGCTTTTGTAATTCAATATCAGCGGCGTAGTCTGTTTGGCGCGGCGCTGCTGGCCGGTCTGTTGGGATTCAACCGACTGGATACGCTGCTGCTGGTTCTTCCGGCTTTGGTTTATCTGTGGTACCCGCGGCGGAGCATCCGTTCAACGCTCATTGTGTTGGCCGGCATATCACCTGTTGTACTGTGGTTTGTGTTTTCAATCGTGTACTACGGTTATCCGCTGCCGAACACCGCGTTGGCCAAACTGTGCACCGGGATTGACGGGTTTCGGTTGGCGGGGCAGGGAATCAACTACCTGTACAATTGTGTGAGGAAAGACTTGATTACTGCCGTAACGATTGTTGTTGCGGCGGCAACGGCGGTCAAGCAACGCAAGGCATCGACCCTGGTGTTGGCATCGGGGATTGTGTTGTACGTACTGTACATAATCAAAGTGGGCGGTGATTTTATGTCGGGGCGATTTCTGGCGGCGCCGCTGGTGATGTCTGTTTGCATCATCTCCACAGAGCTGCCCCGCTATTCTCCGCGGATACTTTTTTGGGGGATTCTGCCGGTAATCGGCTTGGGGCTGTGTCAACCGAACGTTCCATTGCTTTCGGGAGAGGATTACACCTATCGCAATATTAATAATTGGAGGGACCGGTTCGGTATCGCTGATGAGCGGAGTTATTATTATCCGGTTACGGGATTGTTGCGTCATCTGAATTCAGAGGAGCCCCCTTCACACGAATACATTCGCGAAGGTTTGGCCTATCGCGCCGCCCAAAAGAGAATTGTTGTGGAACACGGGAGTGTGGGTTTTCGGGGCTTCTACGGCGGCCCATCGGTTCACATTATCGACCACTTCGGGTTGGCAGATCCCTTGTTGTCGCGGTTGGAAATTGTGAATGTAAAACGATTTCGCATTGGGCATTTCGGGCGCGCGCTGCCGGAAGGCTATTTTGAAACAGTCGAAACCGGCGACAATTCGTTTGCTGATGCCAAACTGGGGAAGTTCTACGAAAAACTGACGTATATCACCCAGGGACCGTTGTGGCACATGGGTAGATGGGGGGCCATTTGGAAGCTGAATACCGGCGCCTATGACGATTTGCTCCACGACTACACGATTGAACAGCGGAAGCTGCATGAAAAGTCCCCCTTACCCGGTTCTTGACTTGACCTAAAAATGGACTATAATTTGGTCTGAGGTGAGGTATGAAATTAAGTGAATCAATTAAGCCGATTAGTTACTTGAAAGCACACGCGTCTGAGCTTGTTCGAGAGATTTCTGATGAGCATAAAACGTTGGTCATCACGCAAAATGGTGAAGCGAAAGTGATTGTGCAAGACCTTGAGACGTATGAGAAAACGCAGGAAAGTTTGGCCATGTTAAAAATGTTGGCACAAAGTTCCAAAAGTAAAAAAGAGGGGAATTATAAATCTCGAAAACAGGCATTTAAATCGATACGTGCTCGTGTGAAGGATCTCGAGTGACGTATCAAGTCGTTATCGTTGATGATGCGCAAGCGGATCTTGTCGAAATGTATACATACATTTTTACTCATGATTCAAAAAAGAGTGCCGAGTATGTATTGAATGAAATAGAAAAGATCGGTGAAAATTTGGAGCAAATGCCTGAGCGCGGTCATGTCCCGCCAGAGTTGTCTCGAATTAGTGTTACCCACTTTTTAGAACTTCATTTCAAGCCGTACAGAATAATTTATGAAATCGACGGTACCAAAGTATATGTCCATTGTGTTCTGAATGGGCGAAGAGATCTTCAAGACTTACTAGCCAAAAGATTATTGCGGTAACAATAGGTGCACAGGCGCTTCACCATTTTGTCGTTACAGGTCTGCGGGCGGAGAGGGGATGTGGGGTCGATGCCGTTTATGAGGGCGGCGCTTACGATTTCCGTCGTTTTTTCTTTTTTGATTTCTTAGCGCTCCGTTGGGGCCGGGAGACTTTTTCGGGCGCCTCTGATTCTGTTTCTTTAACTTCCGCGCGTGTTGTCTCATCTATTTCGCCATCGGAGTCGTCATCGGATTCGCCATCGGGCAGTTGCGCGGTTTCAGCCTCTGCGTCGGCTTCCGGTACCGTCTGCGGTGGGTCGCCGGCATCACTATCCAGTTTCTTTTCAGGCGGCTTTCGCTCCTTCCACCATTTCACGCCGAAGAACGCGTACATGGCGATGGCATAGCCGAGCATCATTAATCCCATTACAGATATGAGGAAGTAGCGGTTGCCGTTGTTGAGGTATTCCGATGCGTGGCAGAACAGCTCGATGGCGAATAAAATCGTCAGTCCGACCACATTGCGCTTCTTGCTTAAATCCGCCGCATGAATGACAATCGCAGTAAGCCGCATCGAATAGTAGTAATACGATGACGTGGTCAGGAAAAAGTAGGGAATAATGCCGAGCCCCACCGCTTCCCAATCTTTGGCACGGCTCAGGAACAGCCCCAATACAATCAGCAGCGCGATGGAAACGTATCGCAGCGGTTTTTCCATCTCCTCCACCATCAATTTTTTCTCGGCGGAAATCAGTGTCATGTCTGTTTCGCCGCGATAGGTAAGCGCAATGGCGAGCCCCTGCCGCATAGAGGAAAGATTGTGCGGTTCCACGTGGGCGGTCATGTTGGCCAGACTTTGCTTGTGGGAATCGATACCGTCTGCGGCGAAGGAGATGGGCAGCACGAATAAAATGAGACCGAAGAACCCGGCCGCCATTTTGTAGTAGGCCATGGGAACGCGAAGCCAGAATTTGCTCCAGGGAACGTTCTTGTTGGTTAATAGGGCTTGAACGCCTTTGGCCGCGATACCGAACAACCACAACGCGGGAAAGTACCGCATCAATGCGGCCCAGGCGAAGAACGCGCCGGCGGCAACATGTTTTTCTTTTTTAATGAGACACACCCCCATCACCATGAACGTCATCCAGTCGTATCGAAGCAGCACCCAGGTAATGGTGGGCCATCGGAACGAATAACACACGGTGATGAATATCCAGGCAAAAGCGAATGTCTGCGCTCCGAATGCCCAGAAGACGACACCCAGCATGGCGATAATCAGGAATAAATCAACAAGCGTGGCGTACTTGATGTGTTCCACCGGCACGATATTGGTGATGGGACGGGCCGCCAGCACCCAGGTGGGCGTGCCGTTGAAACCGTGATCCTGAAGCAACTGTCGCCACAGATTGCAGCTGAGCCGCTTGGATTCCCGCTGAATAAAGATGGCATCGTGGGTGAATTCCGCCCATCGTTCCGGCGTGAAATGCGACTTGATTTCTTCCCGTTGCGCCAGGGCATATCCCACCGGGCGAATGCGGTAGTCTTCTTCGTCCTGGGCGAGATACACGGGCGCGTGCCGTTCACAGAACGGACCGGCTTCGTTGGAGGCTACCAGCAGAGACGGCAACAGCCGGAAGTACCCAAGTTCATCAAAGTATTTTGCGTTTATGTAGTAATGCAGCAAATCGTATTCGTCGTAACCATTTTCAATGAGGTCGGTGTCATATCGATTGTAATTCACCGTGCCGAACACCGCGGCGAACAGGAGCGCGGCAACGAAACTTTGGTAAACGTTCAGAGAGTATTTTCCGATTTTCATAATCGCGGTGTTTTCCAGAAACGCCCGGGCGGCTTCGTTTTTCTTCGAATTGGCCTTCATGCGGTCCAGAATTGCCGCTAGAAAAGTGAGTGCAATCGCGCCCACCGCGAGACCGATTTTTACCTGCTCCGTTAAATTACGATTTGCCATCTTGTTCTCCTGCAAAAAAAATTGGTGGCCGGTAGTCTATGGGGAGCGAAGAGGAATGTAAAGGGAGAAACAGTCTCGGGAATCGGCTAGTCTTTGAAAATGATTTCCGGTATCAATCGGTCGTTTTGTACTCGAATGACAGCGAATGACGGGGGGTGTCCGCCGCGGGGGTAAACACAGCTGCCCGGATTGATGTAGAGTATTTTATCTTTCCATTTAATGCTGGGTTCATGCAGATGGCCATGGACCACCGCGCACATTCCGGCCGCACCGGGGTCGATGTCAATATCGTACAGATTGTGGAGAACATACAGGTGACTGTCTCCCACCTCTGCAACTGCACTTTTGGGACCGATACTGCGACTGTCCATGTTGCCGCATACCCAGGTGGTGGGCGCGATGCGTTGCAATTCGGCGAGGAGATTCGGTTCACCGACGTCGCCGGCGTGAATGATATGGGTCACCAGGAGGTCGGTCAGCCCGTCGTGAACAAACCGTGGCAGATGCCCATGGGTATCTGACAGCAGACCAATCATCAATACGCTATTCATTGAAGGGTTATCCGGCAATTTGCTTCAGTTTTTCAGTGAATTCAGGCGGAAGACGCCCGGGCATGCGCCGATTATAGTCAAAACCGACGAATCCGATTTCGGCGAGGGCCACTTCCTTGCCGGTCTCGATGTTGGAAAACCGGTGAGAAAACCGAAATGCGATGGAACCGACTTCAATTGCGGCGGTTTCGATGGAAATTTTGTCGTTTAAAAAGCCTTCGCCCAGGTAATTGACCGCTACATCCCCCACCACAAGACCGGTTTTCTGGTCACCTAAATCGATTTCTGTTACGTTCCATTCAGAAAACAGCTCGATACGCGCCTGGTGGGCAAGTGTCAAAACGCGATCATATGCGAGGTGCGCGCCGTAATTCAAGTCGGAAACTCGAATGGTCAGGGTATGTTGAACGGGATAAGTGCTTAGCTTTTGAACTTTTACTTTCGGCATGGTCAAACCATACGATGAATTGCGAAAACATGATAGGGTGTAATTGTGAGTGATATATTAAACCTAATTCCCAGTTGGCAGATTCTGCTGGCGGCCGGTGTGTTCGGCGCCCTGTGGGGATCTTTCGCCAATGTGGTCATTGTGCGATGGCCGAGAGAAATGTCGGTGGTCAAGCCCGCATCACATTGCTTTTCGTGCAAGACGCCGGTGAAGTTCTACGACAACATTCCAGTTCTTTCCTATATCATTTTGCGCGGCAAATGCCGTCATTGCGGTGCGCCGTTTTCATTCCGCTATGCGGCGGTTGAATTGTGCATGGGGCTTTTGTCCGTGGGGGTTGCGCAGGTGACCCTTGTCGGTTCGTCGGATCCCTTGCTTGGACTGGCCGCGTATTTTATCTGGTTTTTCTTTGTGTGGGCGTTGGTGACCGTGGCCATGATAGATTTGGAGCACTATCTGATTCCAGATGTAATTGTGCTGCCCGGCATTGTGGTGGGGTTGTCGGCCAATATTTTTGTGCTGCGAAATGGTATGTGGGAATACGTGGTGGCAACCGTGGTGGCCTATGCGGCGATTCGACTCTTGTTTATCGACGGATATCGGTTGCTCACGGGCAGAGCGGGGATGGGCGAAGGAGATGCGAAATTGCTGGCCATGTTCGGTGCGTTTTTGGGGTACGAGGGAGTTCTGTTTGCGTTATTCGCCGGCGCCCTGCAGGGAACTATTGTCGGCGTGGTGATGATTCTGGTTCGGCGTAAAGACGGTGACTTGAACGAACCGGTGTTCGAAGAAGAGGTAGACGAAGACGGAGAGCCGCTCGAACCGGATGAACGATTCGGAAAGGCGCGCGTTCCCTTTGGTCCGTTCTTGGCCCTCGGCGCGTTGGAATATATTTTTGTGGGAGAGCATTTCCTGCGCGCATACGCCATCGCACTCGGTCACTTCATGTACGACCTGCAGAATATGTTCTGATGTAAAAAAGAACGGTTTTTCTTTACAATATTGGAGTAGTAGTCCAAAATTGTAAAAATGATTCGCAGGGCTATAGAAGACGCACTCGGTCAATTGGCCGCTCAATATCCGGTGGTGACCATCACCGGTCCCAGGCAATCGGGCAAGACGACATTGGCGCAAATGGTGTTTCCCAACCATGCGTATTATTCGCTGGAAGACATTGATTTGCGTGAAAGCGCCATGTTCGATCCGCGCGGTTTTTTGTCGCAGTCAGATTACATGGTTATCGACGAAATTCAGAAGGCGCCGCAATTGGTGTCGTACGTGCAGGGAATAGTCGATCATACAGATCGCGCTGGACAATTTATTTTAACCGGAAGTCATCAATTTGAATTGACCAATATTGTTTCGCAATCCCTGGCGGGAAGAACCGCGCTCATTCGTTTATTACCGTTTTCCATGGCGGAACTCGATGAATCTTTGTCGCTTTCGCAGTTGATATACCGTGGTTTTTATCCGCGCATTATTGATAAAAAGCTCAATCCAACCCAGGCGCATGCTTTTTACATCAATACGTATTTAGAGCGCGACCTGCGTGAAATAAAAGAAATTCGTAATTTGCGTGCATTTGAATCGTTTTTAAAATTGTGCGCTGCCAATGTGGGACAAATTATAAATAAAAACAGGTTCTCTAATGATGTGGGAGTAGACAACAAAACGATTGATGCGTGGCTCTCAGTGCTCGAAGCGAGCTATATTATTATGTTGCTGTCTCCTCACTATCGAAATTTTCGAAAACGCGTTGTGAAG
The DNA here is from genome assembly GCA_016936575.1 of Deltaproteobacteria bacterium. Lineage (GTDB taxonomy): Bacteria > Myxococcota_A > Polyangia > JAAYKL01 > JAAYKL01 > JAFGXQ01. The sequence goes on along the minus strand of JAFGXQ010000039.1, from coordinate 14,717 downwards.
AATCCCAAGTTGTATTTCTACGATGTCGGGTTGGCCGCGTATTTGTTGGGCATCAAGACGCCTGCGCATGTAACGTCGCATCCGTTGCAGGGCGCACTGTTTGAAAATTTGGTTATTGTCGAAAAAGCGAAAGAGAAATTGAACCGAGTTGAGAATCCGGATTTGTACTATTTCAGGGATAACGTTGGAAATGAAGTGGACCTATTGGAGGAGCGAGGAACGAAGGTGATTACGTATGAAATCAAGCTGGGCAAGACATTGGGCCGTCATATGTTTAAGGGGCTTGATTACTATCGAAAGTTGAATCCGGACAATGCCGAATCCTATCTCGTTTACACGGGTGATGAAGACGGTACGCGATACGGTCACGCATGTCTCCCGTACCAAAGGTTGCAGGAATCAGCTTCGTAGATGCTGGGAAAAGGCGTCGCATCTCGTTCCTTCACGCATACGCAATTGCGTTGGGGCACTTCATGTACGATGTGCAGAATCTGTTCTGACGGTCATTTTAACACCGTTCTAATACCGTCCCTTACAATACGATACGCCGTTGCCGTAAAAAAGTTACAAGCGCATCTGCCATCTTTCTGTGGGTTGTTTCGGTGGGATGCCAATCGGCCCCCCAGAGAGAGGCTTCTCGGGGAAGCTGAATAAAATACATATTTGTATCTCCTTCAGCGGAGCGTGCGTTCACAATGTGACGCAGAGCGGCGGTCACTGATGACAACGCATTGTACCCTTCGGGATAGTCATCGGACAACATGGGGCCCACTGCCAAAATGATGGCAGCTTGAGGATAGGTTTTTCTAAGGGTTGCGACAAATATGGCCGTTGTTTCATGGTAATGGAAACGGACCTCGTTCAGCTTTGATTCCGACAGAGACGGTGAAAAATCGTTAGTCCCCAGGTTGATTACGACGATGTCGGGGATGAAGCGATTGGGCTCCCATGTCATACCCTGAGGATGGTCTGGAAGCGTTTTAAAATACATCTTTGGGATTGTATTCCCTTTCATTCCATTCACGTTTCGAAAAACGCCTCTTCCCGAGTATGCCACGATGGATAATTCCGCATGTATCTGTTCGGCGGTGATTGCCGCCCATGACTTGTGAGCGTTGGCGGTTTCGGTAGTGTAGTGATACTCGCCGGGAGTATCCACTGCTACCGTATTGCCGTATCCGCATGTAATGGAGTCACCGATGAATTCAATGCGGTAGGGTTTGGGCGGAACCGGCAGAATGGTTTCGCCGGCATCGATTCGAAATCCCAGGAACGTTCCCTGGCCGGTACCGTAATTACTCTCCACCCGTTTGAAAATTTCGATTGTATGTGCCCCCGCTCGAAGATTTTCGGCAAGTGCATAGGTATGCGTTCCGGGAATCATTGCCAGTCGCGTCGATGGGGCGTCGTCAATAGAAACATCATAGTAATTTGTGTTCGTGTGATTGCCGGAATCCAGAAAATCCATATGGATGGATGAACCTGAAAATCCAGTGCGAATCGTCACCCCGGGGTATGAGAACGTGGGGGCAGCAGGAGTGGTGCAGTCCACACGACCGAAATAATTGATATCGGGGTGGTTGGGCGGAATGACTACCCTGTTGTCGCTATCCGGTTTCCTCTGCGCGACTTCAGCCTGATAGTTGCACACGTCTCGGGTCGTATTTGAATGAAGTGAAATTGGGGATAAGGACGCCGTTTCGGAAGCACAGCGGCAGGGTCCAAATTTTTTGTCCCTTGCACAGATTTGCGTTCCATGGCTCGCTTTGGTCGAGCAGGCACATTCTCGCACTTCGCCGGGAACGCATTTTAAGTTTGACTGAGACATGCCGTTGCGTTGTCCACAGGAAAGAACTATAAAAATTGCGGCCACCAGGTATGCGAGCCGGACCGAACCGCAGAAAAACCGGTGGTTGAATGTGTGCGTGGGGTCAGTCATTGGAAGCGTCCATCTGTTCGCTCTGTATCCCCAGTAGATATCCGTACAGCGCGATTTTTCCGGCCATGGTCTGACGGGGGGTGAATTCAGCATGGGCCCAGACGTATCTGGTGTTGAAAAACAATTCACTTCGCGGCCAAAGAGTACTCAACGGATACACTCGTTCGGCCAGCCAGCTCGGGCGCCCCATGATCATGTTCGGCGCCCAGTCGTCCATATTCCAGTAAGGGGTATGCCCGGGATGCAGGCCTGGGGCGCCGTCGTTGGCGCCACTCGTATAGCATTGTTCGACACTTCGTTTGGCGGAAAGCGGAGTCGATGCGGTGGTCATTTGAATGATGTTGGCGGGGTTGCGTCCCAAACTCCATCCGGCTTCCAGCAATAGCGCCTGCTCCAATTGCTGTTGTTTCTCGGTAGAATCAGTGACTGCATGAGCGAGAATGGTGCGCAAGACAAATTGAGCGGTATGGAAGTATCCCAACTTGTTGTCGGTGGAACGACGGGATGGCCTTTGTTTGTTGTAAGCGACTTCTTTTCGAAACGCCTGATACTGCACCGCATTCGCCATCGTTTGACGCATATCGGGAAAATGGATTTTCTGATTGGCCGTTAGGTACGCTGCAATCGCATAGAGTTGATTGCGATTTTCTGTGAAAAATTCAGACGTGTCTGAGTGAACCATATTGTCTTTGAAGACTACGCGCTCATACGCTGAATCACCTGTGAGGTAATACAACCACGCGGCTGCGGTCATTCGCAAGTCGCGGCCGGAAATTCGTCCGCAGCCGATATCCAGGGTGTTGTCGAGCATGGAAACGCTTTGTGCCGCGGCATACCGCCACGCCTCAACGGCCGCAGCCAGGTATTTCTCTTCCTGTTTGGATAAATGCGCGATTCTGAATGCTGCGGCGAGCATAGCGGCATTGACGGAATTGGCCCACGCGGCAATCGACGTGTTCTTCGCCTGGTACATGATATGGGTATCTTTGTCGGGGTTGGTCAGACCGGGGCTGTACCCGCCGTTAAATCGAAGTGACAGCCAGAAATCAACTTCGTTTTTTGCTTCGTCAATAATATCGGGAATGCCGTTGCCGCTTTCATCGATGCCGTGCTGGTCCGAGGCAAGGGGGCCTGTGCTCCGGGTGAGCAGGTAAGGTAACAGCATATCATATATATTCACTACATGACCCAGGTGCCGATCCCAATCTCCGGCATCGCTGTGTCCGCCCACCGCAGCGGGATTTTCCGGCGCCCCGGGCTTCACGTACCGCGAAAAGAATTCGGGTTGATCCCATCGGTCCCCACTCCCCGGCCAATCCGGATGCCAGGGATGCATGTCGGTAACCACAATCTTGCAGTCTTGCGGATCGACCCCTGGAATCCAGAGCGGGCGACGCGGGGTGGGTTTCATATCCAGGTTGTCCTGCCCGATTCTCATGTAAAAATACCCTCGTAAAACTGTTCGAAACGGTTCTAAAAATGGGGTTTGGGTAATATCGAAATCGGCACTTGCCCCCACTCCTTCAACGACGATGCGATAGGTTCCGGGAGGGTGATGACCGGTAAAATCAATGGTCCATACCGGGGACTGAAAAAAATTGTATGCCTCTGCCTCGGCACGGTTTTTTTTCCAAAAATGAACCTTGCCGACCACAACGGATGTGCCGGTTTTCACGTTATGGAGATAGACGCGGTTTCCTTCAAATGGGGTGTAGTCTCTGGCTCCGCCGTCACCCATCCAGATACTTACGTCGCCGTCGTGAATCGTTGAAGAAGGATGATATCCGACGAGATTCAAGTGAATCGCCTCAGAACGGTTTTGGAAATTATCGAAAGTAAACGTCTGCTGAAGTACGTCGCTGTTGGTGCTCTTTGCGATTTGAACGGTGTATTGTTTCCCTTGCACCAGAGGGGTCGGCATCTGTAAATAGACCCAATGGGCCGTTGTGGTTTCATATTCAAAATCATTTCCCCTCCACTCAAACTGCGCCATCCCGTCCAGTTTTGATTTTCGATAGACGGCGTTCGGCGGTTTTCCGGATTCGCCGTATGCCGGGTCGTCTTTTGATATAATGCGCCACTTTGCAGGAGACATAACGGCGGGTAAATGCAGCGGTTTTCCAAACCGGTTCAGTTTGTTGGAACTGGGGGCGTTGCAGTTATCGTATGCACATTTTCCGTTGGGGCGCTCAGTGAAAACAACTTCGCCGTCAACAAAATGCGCCATAAGATATTCCCGGTCGACGACGTGTATACCGCGAAACTTCTGTTGCGGCAGCGGCGCGTTGGAATGGTCGCGGGCTTGCGCCGGCCAGTGCTCCGGTTCAGTATCGAGTTGGACAGGTTTTTCGATATTGATTTTTTCTTCCGCAGAAAGATCCGGTCGCCGAGAAGTTGGCGAACAAGTACATCCGATCAGCATGAATGCTGCAATCGGACCCATAATCGGTAACAATACGTTGCCGGGCCGAACTGGGTATAGAGAGGCACATTTCCGACTGGTACGTATAATCGCCTTGCTTTTCATTCGGGTTCAATTCACGGGGTAAGATACAAATAATTATTGTTTGTCGCATTTACTGCATAATATAATTTTTTTGTTGAATAAAGTTCATTCTCGATCTTTGTCCCCGATTGTACCATCACACTTGTCCTTTCATAAAATTATACAAATGTGATATGCATGCGTTTCAATCGTTTCTATGTAACTGTGTGATCAGATAATTGAGGAGGCAGTATGTCTGAGACAAAGCGTTGGACCTGCGAAGTTTGCGGGTACATCCACAAAGGCGACGCCGCGCCCGAGCAGTGTCCGGTGTGCGGCGTGGATGCGGATCAGTTTGTCATGTCGGAAATTGAGATTTTTCAGCCGAAAGCAGGGGCGGGAAAATGGAAATGTAATGTGTGCGGTTATATTCATGAGGGTGAAACCCCTCCTTCGAGCTGTCCGGTATGCTCCGTTCCCAGTGAACACTTTACCGCTCTGGATGCGCCGGTGGCGGAAGGATCCTCAGGAAGCGCCCGCAAGCTGGTGATCATCGGTGCGGGCGTGGCGGGACTGACCGCGGCCGAGACGGCTGTTTCGGCGCCGGGAACAGAGGTGGTGCTGATTTCGAAAGAAGTGCAGTTGCCTTACTATCGGTTGAATTTGACGCGCTATCTGGCGGGAGAAGTGGACGCTGCGTCATTGGTGATGAAATCGGATGACTGGTTCAATGAACACAATGTGAAGCTTGTATACGGCGATGTGGTGCATATTGATCGAGACGAAAAACAGGTGGAGCTGAGAGACGGTACAAGACATTCCTATGATAAACTGGTTATTTCCGCCGGTGCCCATTGTTTTATGCCGCCGATTCCCGGTGCGAATCGGGAAGGCGTGTTCACCCTGCGTACCCAGAAAGATGCTGAGGATATTATCGCCGCATCAAAAAACGCAGCTCACTGCGTAGTGATTGGGGGTGGTTTATTGGGGTTGGAGGCCGCGGGGGCGTTGAAGAAACGGGGTTGTAACGTAACCGTGCTGGAGGGTTACGGTTGGCTGCTGCCCAGACAGTTGCCGCAAAAGGGCGGAGAATTGCTGAAAGATGTGTTGCAGCAGGAAGATATTCATGTTGTTACATCTGCGACGACCAAGGAGTTGCTGGGGGACGAAGCCGTACAGGGGATACTGCTGGCGGACGGCAGAACGATTGAAACCGATATGGTGGTGGTCTCCACCGGTGTTCGCGCAAACAGTTACCTGGCCAGGCAATGCGGGTTGACTGTGGGGAATGCCATCCTGGTGGATGATCAGTTGCGCACCAACGACCCGGACATTTATGCCGCGGGGGATGTATGCGAGCATCGAGGCGTTCTATACGGAATTTGGCCGGCAAGCTACCTGCAAGGAGCGACCGCGGCGGCGAACGCGCTGGGTGCGGAACAATCGTTTGTGGGTATCGCGAGGTCCAACCGACTGAAGGTACTCGATGTGGATTTATTCAGCATCGGCGTTATTAACCCCGATGATGCCAGCTGCGTGGTGTATGAGCATCAGGATGGAAATCAGTATCGGCGGCTGATTACCCGGGATGGTGTACTGAAGGGGGCAGTGTTGATCGGGGACACCTCTTTCGCCGGCCAGATTCAGGAAGCCATTGAAGCGAATACCGCACTCTCCAATTGGCCGAAACTTCATCAGCAATTTTTTTGATTTTATAAAATTTTAAAAAAACGGTAGCACGATTTGACATATCGTAGCACTTGCGTATAGTCCGCTGCATGTTTCGCTGTTTTTTTCGGATGGAGTTGTGCTGCGCTGTGCTGTTGATGTCACAGGGGGTGTGTGCGCAGGATGGCGACGAGGCAGCGGAATTCACGATTGACGATGAGGCAATGGCGGCGTTTGAAATGGCGCCGGAAGCTGAATTCGAAACCGAGGTGGTGGCGGAGAGTCCCCCGGACACGGCTGGAGAGCAGAGCGTTTCCGCGGAGGAAATATCGAGACAAGCACCGGCCAGTACCGCTGAAATCCTAACGTTGTCTCCCGGTATTACTGTGGTGCAGCACGGGGCCGAGGGCAAGGGGCATCAACTGTTTTTACGGGGCTTTGATGCGGCGCACGGTTCAGATGTGGAGGTGCGAATGGACGGTATTTCGTTGAATGAACCTGCCAATGTTCACGGCAACGGGTATCTTGATTTGTACGGCATTATTCCTGAAGTGATTTTAGAAATGACGGTGCACAAGGGGCCGTTTTTGCCGTTTCAGGGAAATTTCGCCACCGGCGGAACTGTGGATTTTGAGTTGGGCGTGCCGTCGGCGTATTTGGGCGGCGTCATGAAAACAGAACTGGATTCGAGAGGGAAGCTGCGGGCGGTATCTGTGGTATCTGATGCGGGGGATGCACGTCGGTTTGTCGCGTTGGAATCGGTATTTGATCCGGGGTTTTCGCCTCATCGCAAAGCGGGGCGCGCGACGGGGATGGCGAAATACCGTTGGCATCTGGGAACGGGAACAACGGGCGACGTTTTGTTGAATGGTCAAATGGCGGATTTTCAGTCTCCCGGGGCGATGCCCCTGCAGGCTGTAGAGCAAGGCGAGGCCGGTTTTTATGACAGCTACGGGCAGGCGGGAGCGGGGCGTTCCAGACGACTGCTGTTCAATGCGGCGTTTGAAAAGGAGACTGCCGCAACGAATGTAAGTTGGCAGACCTTTGCCATTCGCCGTTCGTTTTCACTCGAAGAAAATTTTACCGGCTATCTGTTGTACCCGGACGAGGGGGATCGCAGAAGACAGGTGCATGAAGCGGCAACGCTGGGTGCGAATGTGACGGTGTCGCACAAGGTGGCGATTGCCGGACCGCTTTGGTGGCAGTGGGGAACAGGCTGGCGCACCGACCGAATTTCTCAGGCGGAATATCAGGTAAATGAGGTTGGCCGAATCTGGCAGACCAATCGAGATAATCGAGCAGATTTACATCATGTTCACACGTTCGCCGGCGTGACTTGGGCACCGTTTTTTTGGATGCACCTGCAGCCGTCGATGCGTCTGGACGGTGCATTGTATGATGTGTCAGATATGCAGCCGGTGCAACTGCGGGAGAAACAACAATTTCACTGGAATGTGTCGCCCCGTGCGACGTTGTCGTTTCCGCTGCATGAAAAACTGACATTATTCGGTTCTGTGGGCAAGGGATTTCGGTTGCCGGAAGCGCGGTCGGTGTTTGCAGTCGAGGATGTCGAAAATGAAGATGTCTCTCAATACACCGGCGGCAGCGCTGCCGTGTCAAATGGTACTTTCGTCGAAACCGGGGCACAGGTATCGATAACCTCTCATCTGCTGATGAGTGCGACCGGTTATTATACCGCCATGGAGAAAGAAATGGTGTTCGACCACGTCAGCAACACCAATCTTGAAAAAAATGAAACACGTCGGATGGGAACAGAAATTCGCGGGGAGTACGCACCATTGGCTTGGATTCGCGCGTCTGCGGATGTTTCGCTGGTGCATGCCGTGTTTGTTGCTTCGCAGCATCGTGTGCCCGGTGTTCCTCATTGGGTGGCAAATGGTCGTATCGGGCTGGGGGAGTCGATGGGGCCGCATGGCATGTTCGCTTTGCGCAGCGTGGGAAAAAGAACATTGGCCCATGGCGCCGCAGTGAATGGGTACATCGATGCCGAATTGAACAGCGGCTGGAGATTTTCCCATTGGGACGTCACGCTTGCGTTTGAGAATTTGTTTGCCAGAAAAATTATGGAAGGTGCGTATCATTTTCGGTCCAGGTTTTCAGAAGATGCACAGGAAAGTGCGCTGCCGAGAATTCATTATGTTGCCGGAAATCCGTTTACGGTGCGCTTACTGCTCACCGTTTTTATCGACACGGGAGGTGTTGAATGACTAAAAAAATATGGATTGTTGCGAGCGTATTGCTTGGGGGATGGCTGTTGTGGGTAGGCTGTGAACCTTCTGGAGAGGAACCTCAGGAAGTGGCGCTGCCGATGACCTTTGATGCGTCAGGATTGGTTTCGACCACGAATGTGGCGGGGTGGCAGGTCACTGTGACCGCGTTTGATGTTTGTGTTCAGAATGTTGAATTTACGCAGGAGGGCGAGGAACACACGTCATTGCTGCGCAGCATTTCCAATTTTGTGGTTCCGGAAGTGATGGCCCATCCTGGGCACCTGGCGGGTGGTGACGTGACGGGAACCCTGCAGGGGCAATGGAGCGTATCATTTTTCGGTGACAGCGCGCCTCTCGGCGATGCGGTCCTGCTCGAAGGAGAATATAACGGTTTCAATATGTCGTTTTGCGTGGCGGGTGCGGAAGTCGGCGTTGCTGCAGATGCGAAGGTGTTCGGTCACCATGCATTTATGGCGGGGATTGCGGACAATGGAACCCAACAGATTCAGTTTGAATTGTTTGTCGACGTAACCGACGACCCGCTGATGTACGGCGGCGTATTTGAAATGGATGTGACTCCCGATTCTGAGCGCACGTTGTCGCTGCGCCCGGTGATGCTCGACCCGTACGAAAACGATTCCTTTTTTGAAGGAGTGGATTTCGGGGCATTGGATGAAGACAATGACGGTGTGGTTTCGATTGAAAGCGGTTCTGCTGCGCACAACATTTTAATGAAGTCTTTACTCAACCACGATCATTGGTATGTGGTTGCAATGAATGAATAGGAGTATCAGATGAAACGAATAACAACAGTTTTGTATGCAATGGCTTTGATGGCAATGGCCGGTTGTGATGACAGTTCCGAAAATGAAACCGAAACCGGAATGCTTTCTGTCGAAACCTGGGGAGAAGAGTACATTGAAACGGGCATTCCCCAGACGGAATTTGTGGACGGGTATGGTATTACGTACAATACGTTTCTGGTGAGTATTTCAGATATCGCGGTACAGTCGGGTGAGAACGCTGCACCGGCACTCCAGCTGCCGGAGCAGAAAGTTTGGGATTTGACTCAGACCGGGCCGTTTGAAATCGGCAGCGGCGAAGTGGATGCCGGCGATTATGCGCATACCGCCTACACGATTGCACCGGCGGCCGCCGCGGCTACTGCGGGAAACGCGTCCGCTGCGGATGTTCAGCTGATGAAAGACAACGGGTATTCGGTGTACGTGGTCGGTTCGGCAACCAACGGCACCGATACCTATACATTCACCTGGGGGTTTACCACCAATACGGTGTATGAGCCCTGTCATTCAACCGGTACGGTAAGCGAAGATGCGGCGGGAAGTATTCAGCTCACCATTCACGGCGATCATCTGTTTTACGACAGCGCGGTCAGCGCAGATCCGTCGTTGCGTTTTGAAGACCTGGCACTCGCAGATGCCGATGCCGACGGGGACATCACTCCGGCGGAGCTGAGCGCGTATCTGCTGGCGCCCCTTGCCTATTATATGGTTCCAGGAGACAGCGGCGTTGAAAATATGTGGCAGTACCTGTCTCACATGACGACTACGCTCGGCCACATTGACGGCGAAGGTCATTGCGAAATCACCTCAATGTAGTTTCAAATCATACCGGCGAAGGTGGCGGATAGGGGATGCATACGATTTTTCAGAACACTTTGGCTGAACGGCTGAAACTGATGGCGCCTCAATCAAGAAATACCCCGATGGCGTCGGATTGCCTTCCGAACCGTCAGTCCCGATGCTGGCACGTCCGCCACCTCAAGAAGAATTTGACTATTGCGTTGAGGGAGCCTGATGTCGTTAGGCGTTTTTTGAGAATTGAGATTCTTAAAACTGTGTATTGCTGCGCCTCGCGCTTGACGAAATATCAATTTTTTCATTGAAATTGAACTCCAATCACTATTTTCGATGCACTTTTAGCGAGATGAATGCGATTTCTACAGGTGTGAAATTAATCGTGTTTCGAAAAAAAACGCCATTATGCTGACACTGACTGGAAGGGAAAGGCAGAATGGCTTTTATCCGTCCTATGACGCCGCATCTAGCGGATATGGCGGCTCTGGTCAGGTCACTATCGACAGTTCTCCTACTGCAATGTATCGAAAAACAACAATTTTGTATGAAATTGGGCATGCATTGGGAGATAGCGGAACAAGTCATATGGTCGGTTCTGATTATTCTTTGTCTGTATCTGATGCAAATTTATGCAATTGCCCAGACTACTCTGGTAATTTTGTTGATGATACAACTTCTCATTGCATTACCTCTAAAGAAAAGATTCGAGCCGCTCAAAACGAAGGATTTGCACAATTCATGGTAAATGCGGTAATCAATAACAGAGACGAGAATAGTGCATATTTTGGTTACCAGTCTTATTTATTGCGAACGGGTTCAGAAGGTGATTCTCCAGAAATTCCACCTGTTGCTGTCCGTGTAATAGACATCAGTGTAATGCCGTAGTTTCCAGCCCGAAGGAAATGTGCCCCCAGCACCAAAAATGAAAGTATTGCTGGGGCCGTTTTGAAAATATTGGCTGCCTTACGCATGGTCTCCTCCAGGGGGAAGTATTTTTCAGAAGTTCCCAACTCAAAAAATGACAAAATGGGGGTTTATAAGCTAACAGGTACTAGTTTGCAATTAAATTTCCAGCACCGACACCGAATGATTTTAAACGCCGACATTAAACGCCTTTCCTCTGTTTTTTTCTTCAGCAATCGCCCCATCGGATTGACTCCCAAAAGAGGACGCAAAATCGTCCACCCTCGCGTCGCACACCAGAGCCGGATGGCTATCGTTTCGCGCGGAAGGTGATAAACGTGGCGCGAACCACAAAGATGAGCAGCGCCAGCGCGCCGGCTGTGAAAATGAGGTCCGGGAGGACCCGCGCCATCGCCAGTTTGGTGATCACTTCCCCCGAAGCGATTTCCGGGCTGCGGGCGTACCATATGCCTTCTTTGACGGCATAGTAGAACTGGTAGAATCCCGCAGGCGCCAGACTGAACACGGTCATCGCCATCAAGCCGCCGTTGAGGCCCAAGAAGCTAATCTTCAGCAACCTATCCGACCAGGCGGCCTTAAGGACTGTGTGGCGCATGGAAAACAGCATCAGAGATATTGCCAGGAAGCCGTAGACGCCAAACCGGGCCGGGCGATCATTGATGTTATGCGAGATGGATTCAGGACGACGTTGAAAAGAATATGAACAACCGCCGAGTTATGATGCGCATTTGTGAATTTATTCCTTATTTTTGGGTTCCGGCAAGTTAATTCGGCAAAGAGGAGGATGTGCTGTTTGGATACTTCGATGAGAACATCGACATCATCAAGGTGATGTTGGCCGATCACGAAACCGGACGTATGCACATGAAGGGTGTGGTGGATTCGGTTGAGGCCCGGGATGCTGCGGGGCTGGTTTGGCATTTCAGTGCGTATGCGGAACTGCTCGCCGGGCACATCGAAAAAGAGGACGAAATTCTGTACCCCTGGATGGATCGGGAGCTTACGGACTCGCAGGTGGGGTTGATGTATGCCCGCTTCAATGAAATTGACACTGCAGCGAATGAACTGCCGGCGAAATACCTCGCTGTTGTGGACCGGCTGGAATCGGTTTACTGCAAGCCGTGAAGCTCGCGTACGGGCGGTTTAAGGGCGCCTGCACCGCCGTTTGTTTCGGTGCATTGTACTGGTTACCCTTTTAACTGACGCCAGGAAGTGGTGAGCGCTGCGGCGGCCAGTTGCACATCACCCTCAGTGGTCAGGCGTCCCAGAGACAATCGCACGGACGTGATGGCGGCCTCGGGAGTAACCCCTTGCGCCAGCAGAACCGCAGATGGTTTCTCTGACCCGGAATGGCAGGCGGAACCACCGGAGGCGGCAATCTGCGGTGTGTTTGCAAGAAGCGTTGATGCGCTGACTCCCGGAAATTGAACATTCAGGGTATTGGGCAATCGTTCCTGTGGATGGCCGTTCAGGCGAATGCCATGGATGTCTTTTTGCAGCAGTGCAAACAGGTGGTCCCGCAGTTTTTTGATGCGCCCGGATTCATCTTTCATCGTGCGCCCAGCGATTTCGCACGCCACTCCCAGCCCCACAATGGAAGCCACGTTTTCCGTCCCTGGCCGAATCCCCCGTTCGTGTCCGGCGCCGCGGAGAACGGGTGAAACCATCGCGCCGTATCGAATGTACAGCGCGCCCACCCCCTTGGGTGCATACAATTTGTGCCCTGCGATGCTTAGAAAATCGACACCGAGTTCATTTACTTTTACTTCAACTTTGCCGATTGATTGGGCGGCATCCGTGTGCAGAAGCGCACCGGCCTCGTGAACGGCGTTTGCCACCTCGGCGATGGGCTGAAGCGTGCCGGTTTCGTTGTTGGCGTGCATCAGGGTTACCAAAAAGGTCCTGTCGTCTAATGCTGCCGACACATCTTTTTCTTTTACCCGACCGGTTTCATCGACCCCCAGCCAGGTAACTGGTAAACCCTGCTGTTCCAGAAATTGGCACGGTCTGGCGGTTGCAGGATGTTCAATCACAGACGTTACGACGTGGTTTTTGCCCGGGCGCAACTGGACGGCCCCCTGGATGGCCAGGTTATTGGCCTCTGTACCGCCTGAAGTAAACACAATTTCTGAGGGCGTCGCACCAATAAGTGCAGCAACCTGAAAGCGCGCTTTTTCAACCGCGTCATGTGTCTGACGACCATACATGTGACTGCTGGACGGGTTGCCAAAATGTTCCCGCAAATACGGCAGCATGGCGTCAACCACTTCGGGCAGAAGCGGCGTCGTGGCGTTGTAATCCAGATAAATGGGATTTATCGTCGTCATTTCAGAAGGTCACCACCCGGTCGGCCCTCTCGACCAGCTCGACACAATCAATCATCGTGGAGATCGGGCAGACTTCATTTCCGTCCATCATTCGCGATTTGAGGCACGTGCCACATGCCAGAATGTCACCGCCGACTTTGTCAAATTCCGTCAGCTGCGCTGCGGCGTCATACTTTTCGTGAGTAAGGGTTTGGATTTCAACGGCCTCGCCCATGAGAAACACCTTTACGTCATGCCCCTGCTTTTTCGCGGTAACCGCAAATCGCAGCGCATTCCAGGATTTCTCTGGCTCTTTTGTTTCAATGATGATTCCAAATTTCATGTTTGTTTTCTCCTCTTAGTAGCGACCATTGAACGGGTTCGTTTGATTATTCCGCAATATCAACGGGGAGTCCGGCTGCTTTCCAATCCGAAACCCCATCTTCCATACGCACCGCACGGAAGCCTTTTTTGCGCAAAACGCTAATGGCCTCGACGGACAGCACGCAATAGGGCCCCCGGCAGTACGCAACAATTTGCTGGTCTCTGGGCAATTCTGCCAGACGCGATTCCAGTTCGGCCAATGGAACGGAAATGGCGCCGGGAATATGACCCGATTCGAATTCATCGGTCGGTCGAACATCCAGCAAAGTGACTTCGCCCCGATGCATCCGCAGTGCCAACTCATCACTTTTCACGAGCTCAAGGGAATCCCGCTGTTCCATGAATTCCCGGGTGATTGCAGCGATCTCGAACAGCCGTGATTCGGCCAGTGCGCGCAGCGCCTGGTAAAAACGACACACATTGTCATCGGCAAGCCGGTACGTCACGTACAGTCCATTTTTTTCGGATTCAACCAGTCGCGCGGCGCGCAACACCTGAAGATGCTGCGACGTATTGGCCAGCGTCTGATCTGCCTGTCTGGAAAGGGTTTCCACCGTTTTGGGCCCCTGACAAAGCAAATCCATCATCTCCAGTCGTTTGGGGCTGGCCAGCGCCTTGCCGATACGACCAAACTGTTCGTAAATAGCGTCCTTGAATTTCCGATTTGAGTAAGGCATATTTTCACCAATCCAGTAATCAATAGAACACTTGAATATTTCACAATCGCCATCAGGTCCAGTGAAAAGTAATAAAAAAACAAACCTGACTGGAGAAGCTGAAGCAGGCGTCGCTCTGGTAGAGGCTGGTAGACAGAGTAGAAGACGATCTCTTGGCAATGACACGCGACAGTGATGATGAAATGCGGAGGTAGATTGCCGGCAAACTGGGGTCTGCCAGTTTAAAAAATGCTATGGTTGCTTTTCTGGGAAATGGGGTCGGGTGTTTACACTTGACAGTTGTTTGTGATTGATATACATGAACTGTCATGCCGAGAGCAGCGAGAGAAGACTATCCGGGGGCGTGGCATCATGTGATGAATCGTGGCCGCAACCGGGAGAAAATACTTGTTGATGACAACGACGCGGTGGCGTTTTTGTTTGCGATTCATAACACCATTGATCGATATGGCATCGAAGTTCACGCGTATTCGCTGATGCCCAATCATTACCACCTGCTAATTCG
>JAFGXQ010000038.1 GCA_016936575.1 Deltaproteobacteria bacterium | reverse complement strand
TTCGAAGCGAACTCGCATAATAAAAAACTTGAATACCCGAGTCGTCTGCATAATCCGCTTTTTCACAGCCGCTTTCGAACCCACCTTCTGAGGTAAACAGCTCAATACAATCCTGTATATAAGCGGATTTTTGCTCGCAATAGTCTTCAATTGTCTGCGCATTGCACTGGGTGATTTGCGAGTCATCTACGTATTCCTTGGCCAGGTTAAAAAGGTCGGTGAAGAGATCTTCTATAAACGATAGTTGAACAAACGGGCGGATTTCGCTAGGCGCGGCTGTGGCAGATGGGCAACCCAACCATGTGTCCGTATCGCCTTCATCTTGAAGCGCAGTATCGGTACTGTCAATGGGTTCTGTGCTCTCGGCAGGATCGGTACTGTCAATGGGATCGGTACTGTCAATGGGATCGCTCCCATCCAATTCAGCCGACGTACTGTCCTGAGAATCCTCGCCGCTGTGAACGTTGGAATCCTCACATCCCCAAACGGCGAACATGAGAAAGATCGTCATCCATACATACAAAAAAATGTGCTGTTTTTTCATTCTACATCTCCTTCAAAGGGTATGAGTCGGTAGATAACGCAATTTCCGTTCCATGTCAGCGCGGTCCCCCCTTCCCCCGTCCAAAATCATTCCGTTTTTTGTTTCTCTATGCGAGTCGGCGGCTCCATTCCCGACACAACTTGTGCCATTCTACAGCGCTTGCTTCATCCCCCTGTGCGATTTCTCCCCGCCTCCAAAGAGTGCCTCCCCATTTTTTTGCGGGAAGTGGTGAATCTTCGGGATTGTCTTTTTGTTCGATGCAGGTAGCTGAGGCACGGTTATCAGACAGATCGCAATAAAAATTTTTTTTTCGTCCAATTCCACCCGCTTTGGCGCGGGAATCCCCACTGCATGGAATACTAAGGGAAGATGTTTTTCATCTCACTTTCGAATGTCATTTTACTCGGTGTGGTTTATACGAAATGTGGACAACAAGCTATATTATGAAACCCATACATTTTTTTTGTGTTCTCTTATTGGCAGTGGTTGTCGCGCCGTCGACGCTTCTCGCGAACAATATCACAAAGGCGAAACAGGCATTTATACGCGGACAGGAACTGTTTGACAACGAACAGTTCGAGGACGCGTCAGAAGCCTTTCAAGAAGCGATGCGTCTCGCACCGAACTGGAAGATACATTACAATATTGCACAGTGCGAAGCGGCCGCAAAACGATACGGCAGCGCCCTTGACCATTTTGAAAAATATATTGCTAACGGCGGTGATGCGATTCCGATGGATCGGATGGAAGAAGTGCTCGGAGAAACCGCACGGCTGCGCCAAATGGTGGGGACGCTTGAATTCTCTAAGGTACCGGATGGCAGTGAACTGTTTATTGACGGTAGCGCGCGCGCTGTGTTTCCTTTAATCGGGCAGATTCGGTTGGCTGTGGGAAAGGAACACGAAGTGGTGGTTGTCCATAAAGGGAAGGAATTGATTCGTCGTAAGATGGTGCTCGGCGCAATGCAGGTCATCACCCTTCGTGTGGAAGAGTCCGCCGAGGGTTCGCACGGCGACATGGTTGCCCAGTCTTTGGTCGTTGAAAACGGTGAAACCGCTGCGGAGCCGGATTCGACTCAAAATGCAGCAACCGCCCCCTCATCTTCAACGAATTCGCCCCAATTGAAGAAGCTCAAAGTGACGTTCTGGCTGAGTTCATCCTTGGCTGTTGTGTGTGGCGGAATGGCGGTGGCATTCTGGTTTGCTTCGGATTCAACCTATAATGATTTTTTAAGGTTGCGTGGAACAGTTCCAAACGATGATTCGGAACTACTTCGGCTGAAAGATCGTGTGGATACGTATGATGCGTTGCATATTTCGTCGATCATCGGCGCGGGGGTGTTCGCAGCCACCGCAATTGTGTTGGGGAGTATGTATCTCGTGAAAAGAAAGCGTACCCAAACGGTTTCTGTTTCACCGTTTTTATTGCAAGTGAGGTTTTAATATGCGCAATTGGATTCTGTTGTTTCTGGTGATTGGGGTATCCCTTGTAGGGTGTAGGCATGAAACGGATCTCGGTGGGTATTCGGAAGATACCAGCACCGATACGGATACCGATACCGATACGGATACGGACGCGGATGCGGATGGTGATGGTGATGCGGATGCGGATGGCGATGCGGATTCGGATACGGACGCGGATACGGATACGGATACAGATGTCGATGGCGACACAGATACGGATACGGACGCGGATACAGATGTCGATGGCGACACAGATACGGATACGGACGCGGATACAGATGTCGATGGCGACACGGATACGGACGCGGATACGGATGTCGATGGCGACACGGATACGGATTCAGATACGGATGGAGACTCTGATACAGACTCCGATACGGATGGAGACTCTGATACGGATTCTGATACAGATACGGACGCCGATACAGATACGGACGCCGACACAGATACAGACTCTGATACAGATACGGACGCCGATACAGATACGGACGCCGACACAGATACGGACTCCGATACAGATACGGACTCCGATACAGATACGGACTCTGATACAGATACAGACTCTGATACAGATACGGACTCTGATACGGATTCCGACACCGACGCAGACACGGATTCTGATGCCGATATCGTCGGCCCTTGCGACATTTATGGGGCTGCCGGCAACCCATGTGCCGCGGCATATAGCATGATTCGCCGCATTAAAGGTGACTACACCGGTCCCCTTTATCAGGTCCGTCGAGATAGTACTGCAACGAACAGTGGCACGGGAGGTATACTCATCAATGTAGGACAGACGGCTGATGGTTTCGGCGACAAGGCTGCCCATGATGCCGCGTGTGCGGGCACTTATTGCACAATTGCGAAGTTGTATGATCAATCCGGATACGGTAATGATATTATCGTGGCTACCGCAGGTAACTCCGCCGGCGGGACCTATGCCGCATTGGATGACTTTGAGACGAATGCGGATGCGGGGGCGCTTACGGTTGATGGTCACAACGTATATTCGCTGCGCATGGATATTCGCCAAGGGTACCGCAGCCCGGTCGACAGCGGTGCGCAACCGGGTATGCCGGTTGGCAACGAGGCGCAGGGAATCTACATGCTCGCAGACGGCACCCACTACGGCAGCCCATGCTGCTGGGACTTCGGCAATGTAACCGATACACCCGCGGATGGGTGGCATTTCATGGATACCTTATTTTTCGGTGTGGCCTATTGGGGTCGAGGCGAAGGAAACGGTCCATGGTTTATGAATGATTTTGAAGCCGGGGTATGGGCCGGCGGGTCGTTCCCGGGAGATCCGGGTTGGGGAGGATTAGATGATGCATCGACCTCGCCGCCCAATCTGTACAACCCGTCTCTGAAAGTGACATATGCCCTTGGGTTCACCAAAGCGTCCACCAGCACTTGGGCGCTTCGCATGGCCGATATTGAAACCGCAACCAGTTTGCAGACCGCCTACGAAGGTGCGTTGCCAGAGGGGAAAGTGCTGGATCACCAGGGGGCGGTGGTGCTCGGCGTGGGCGGTGACAACAGCAACAACTCATATGGAACTTTTTATGAGGGCGCGATTGTCAAGGGGTATCCGTCAGCGGCGACCGAGGATGCCGTCTTTCAGAACGTCAAGGCTGCCGGATATATTCAGTAGTTGTCAATCCCCAATCCCCCCCTTACGACGAATTTAGCGTCAGAATTTTCATTTTTGATTTTTTAGTATGCCAATTCTCCACATTGGCCCGAAACAAAGGTATTCGAGATTTAAAAAAGGCACTGATGTGTTACAGCCATATTGTACTTCAGAATTTCGGCTTTGAGTCAAGTAGGGGTACCATCAGAGGAGTCAAATATGCGAAAATTTGTATTTTTAATGGTCAGCGTGGGGCTGGCAGCGTCTTTGTACGGGTGTAAAAAAGGGGAGGCGGAACCCACCGTACCCACTACCAGCGCTCCGGAGGGACCCGTTTCCAAAGAACCGAACTACAAACCGTTCGGTGCCTTGAAGGAAGTGAAATTCGAAATTTCTCTGCCGTTTTTTGCCGGGACAGTCGTCCGCAATGACGTGCGTTGTTTTGTGCGGGTGCCGGATGTTGAACCCACCGCAGCGGACGACCGATTGCCGGGATATATTGAACAGAACATTGACGATGTGACGGCGACCATCATGGACTGGGTGTTGCAAGACCTGAAGCCCGATTTGGTCAGTTCGGAAATAACGAAAAACTGGAAGGTGTCGTTCGAAGACCTGGTATCGAAAGAACTCGATGCGGAACAGCTTCGGTTTGCAGAAGATCCCGAGTGTTTCACCAATGGGGGATGGCTGCCCGATAACCACCATCTGATTACAACGGTGTTCGGCGCCAAAAAAATTCTGTTTGAATCCAGTGAGCCGCTGACCGATGACATTCGAAAATCAATTAAATCGGCCGCAGCAGCGAAAGATATTGAGATGAATGTTGAAAGTCTGGGGGATGACCCTCAGAACCCCACCCCTGTTACCCAATGGGAATTGACGTTTAAAAAGGCCATCTATTTCGGTGCCAGGGAAATACCGGATCGAATGTGGCGAAAAGAAAGTAACAAATATGACTGTGAGTTAATCTTCGTTAAAGACGCGAAGAATCAGACGCTGAGACCCGAGTGTGTGGAGTATCGAGAATCGACGTTTTCACTGTCGCATGTGAAGGGTGCCAAACCGATTTCTGTAACCATCAACACAAAAGGAAAGAAAAAAATCGTTGAACTGAACTGGGATGAAGTAATTCAATTGCGCGTCAATGATAGAATCAATCTATGGCTGCAGGCGAATCAGGTGGAGGTTGGAACCAGGCTGCGCATCAACAGTGTGGTGCTGAACCCCGAGCCAATCCCCGGTCAGGAGTCTGAAGACGAAAACGAAATGGTTGCTGATGAAGCGTCTGCGGCAGCGGGACAGGAAAGCGGCTACACCCCTTCGTCGAATTCCGACAATGCCGTTGACCAATATCTCGCCAATTAAAATTTACCTATCTGTGAGGACTTTGGGTTCGGCCAATGAAACGGATTTCAGTTGTTCTTTGATCACTTCGGGATCTCCGACCAGGACGACCTGAAGGGAGTCGCGGTTGAGGTAGGCGGCCGCCGACTGTACTCTTTCAAGCGTGAGTTGTTCGTAGGCGGTCACCATGTCCGCATATCGAGTGAGGGGAAGTTGCCGTGCAAAAATGGATTGGGCAGCATTGCCGAGTCCTGAGACACTTTCAAACCACCCCGACACGGATTTGAGAACGTTTTCTTTCGCCGCGGTAAATTCCGCATCAGCCAGGGGGCGGCTGTTCAATTTGTCGAATTCTTGAATGACCTCCATCAACGCGGCACCGGTAACGTCGGCTTGCACCGAGGTGGAAAACATGGCTGCGCCATCTTGCAACATCGCATCCAATTGTCCCCTCGCCCCGTAGGTGTAGCCTTTGTCTTCCCGCAAATTCATATTGAGTCGACTGCCGAACATGCCGCCGAATGCATCAATGGCAATGCGCAGCGCCCATTCGTCCGCGTGCCCGACCGGAAATGCCCGTTGTCCCACCGAAATAATCGTTTGATTCATTCCCGGTTTGGGCACCATCACAATCGAAAAATTGGGCGGGTTGTTGTTTGACGGTTCCGCTGGTTCAGCATTCCGATTGCGCTGACTGCCGCGCCGTTGCCAGGTACCGAAATGTTGGTTCGCCAACGCAACGGCATCTTCCAACGTAATATCACCGGCGACAATGAACGCCGCATTCTGAGGTTGTACATTTGCTTTGTAAAACGCTTTCACTTGCTTCAGCGTGAATTGCTCTACAGTTTTCGGTGTTCCCATCACCGGATGCCCGTACGGGTGCGCGTCGCCGTATACCTGGCCGGCGATTGAAATCGACCCCAGGTAGTTGGGGTTTCCCATCAGGCTCTGCAAATTGGCAATACGTTCTTTTTGTTTGCGTTCAAAATCCGGTTTGGCGAATGTGGGTTTTGATATAACTTCCGCCAGCAGCTGAGCGCCTGCATCTATATTCTTTTTCAGGAGAAGCGTCTTGAACGCGGCACTGTCCTCCGACGTTCGAACGTTCATCTGGGTTCCCAAATCGGCAAACGCGGCAGCCAGGGCAACCCCGTCTTTTTTTCCGGCGCCCTCCATCATCAGCTCGTAGGTAAAATCAGCCAGTCCTTGTTCTTTCGTTGTTTTTTCGACCGCGCTGCCGCTTTTAAACACCAATGACATGGATACCAGTGGCAATGTGCCGCGTTCAACCACCATCACCGTCAGTCCATTTTTCAATGAGGCCTGCTGAAAATGGGGAATCACAACCTCGGGCGCCGGCCCGGCTTGGGGGGGGTTGTTACGCCACGCCGCGGTATCCCGTTTGGGCACGGACGCCGTTTCAGGTGCGGATGTTTGAACTGCGGGTTTCGAAGAAGCGGGACGCGGGCTCGCCGAGGAGCATGACATCCAAATAAAAGTCAACGTGCAAAAGAGGAAGAATCGTTTCATTGGTCGCCTCCTTCTGTTGCGACGTCCGCATTCGGTGAGTCCGATTTCGTCGGCACTGCATAGAGAACTGCGCGGTGTTCGTTTAATAAATATTGATTGGCAAACGCGACAACATCTTCGGGTGCGACCGAAGTATACCGATGGAGATCTGCCTCGATATAATCCGGGTTGCCGGTGAAATGGTTGTAGCGTTGCAATTGATCGGCCACATGTCCGATACGCTCCAAGTCCTGGAAAAAACCGGTTTCAAACTGATTCACGGCGCGAGTGACCAATTCTTCAGTCACATTGCCCGCTCGCACCGATGCCAGCACGTTGTCGATTTCCGCCAGCACTGTCTGTGGTGATACGCCCGGTCGGACAACGGCTTCAATGGTGAAAACAGAAAGCTGTTGCATGGACATTTGGTATGCGGATACCTGCTGTACCATTTCGAGTTCACGCATCAGGCGCTGATTCAGTAACGACGATTTTCCGCCGGACAGAATATTTGCCAGTATATCGGCTTCAGCATCTCCGGGCGCATAGGCTTTCGGGGTAATCCAGGAGACCTCGACTTTTGCGAGTGGTGCGATGGGCTCTTCTTGCTGCATTACAAACGACTCATTTATTTCCACTGGCGGAAGCGGTGCCAATGGCGATGGCGTCACACCTTGAATAGGGCCGAAATATTTTTCGATAAGGGATTTCACTTGGGCGATATCAATATCTCCCGCTACAGTAAGCGTTGCGTTGGCAGGAGAATAGTATGTAGTGAAGAAGTGCTTCACATCTGCCAGACTCGCTTGATTCAAATCCGCCATCGAACCGATAATCAATCCATAGTATGGATGATCTGCCGGAAAGATGCGTTGCCAAAAGAGTTCTTCCGCAAGTCCATACGGTTGGTTTTCGGTTGTTTGACGGCGTTCGTTTTTGACCACGTCCCGTTGGTTATCCAGTTTCGCCTGCGTCAGCGCATCGAGCAAATAGCCCATACGGTCACTTTCGAGCCAAAGGGCGGTTTCTAAATGATTGGCCGGGACGGTCTGAAAATAATTGGTGCGATCAAACCCGGTGCTGCCGTTCAAATCGCTCGCTCCGATTTGTTCTAAAACGCGAATATGTTCGTCATCCGCCACATGCCCGGAACCTTGGAACATCAAATGTTCAAAAAGGTGGGCAAAACCGGATTTTCCCTTTGCTTCGTTCACGGCACCCACATGGTACCAGAGGTTTACCGCCACCAGCGGCAGGCTGTGATTTTCGTGCAATATCACTTTCAGTCCGTTGGGCAACGTGTATTTCTCTACCGCAATGGCCAGCTCGGAGGTCTCGCCTTCGTCATCTGCAAACACGAGTGGGCACCACGTGCCGATTATCCACAGGGACAACACAGAAAAAATCCGCCATCGTTTTCTAATCATCGTTTTTGCTCCTATCGCATGCCATATTGGGAAATTTTTTGGGTTCAGGCTTTCCAATGACAAACATGAAAAGAATAAAAGCCATTTTTTCGGTAGCTTCAACCCAAAACCAGACTCTTCGCGAAACAAGGGGATTATTTTTGGGGTGCAGCGGTCGAGTCTCGCACCACCAGTTCCGGGGCAACGACCGCTTGGGGGGGCACGGGCTCGCCTTCAATTCGGCGAAGGAGGGTGTGAAGACAGCGCCGGCCCAATTCGGCGAAATCCTGGCGAACGGTTGTCAGGGGCGGGGTGAAGTACGCGGACTCGGGAATGTCATCGAAGCCCACCACGCTCAGGTCATGGGGAACCTTTCGCCCGGCTTCGTGAAGCTTGCGAAGCAGCCCCAATGCCATTTGGTCGTTGGCGACGAATACGGCCGTCAGATCAGGAATCTGCAATATTCTTTCGCCGAGTTCATAGCCGGAACGAGGGGTCCAATCTCCGCGAAAGAGCGCAGGGACGGTTGCGCCCGCCGATTCCAGCTGAGCCTGCCATCCTTTGATGCGTTCATCGGATTCTTTCCAATCGCGGGGGCCGGCCAGATGCCACACTGTTTTGTGTCCGAGGTCCAGCAGATGTCGTGTGGCGGAGATTGCGCCCGCCTGATGGTCCACCGCAACCACAGGAATAGACGCATCCTGTCCGGCTTCCACCGCCACCGCCACCACCGCGAAGTCCGCTTTCAGGTCACCGAGCGTGTCAACGCTGTCCTGGAGCGGTGCAATGACCGCGACGCCGTCCACGCCCTGGTCGCGCAGTTGTTCAATCGCCGCTAGAACCGTTTCGCGGTTAAGTGAGCGAAGGCTTGAAATGCTTACCGCGTATCCTTCATCGTGTGCGGCTCGCTCAATGCCGAACAATGTGGACGCGGGTCCGAACAGCACCGTGTCGAAACTGACCACTCCGAGCGTTCTCGAACGACCGGTCACCAGCGCTTTCGCCATTGAGTTGGGTCGATAGTTGAGTTGGTTGATGGCAGCCAGTACCCGTTCGCGCGTCGATTCCCGGACATGCGGACTGTCGCGCAGTACCCGTGAAACGGTCTGATGCGATACACCGGCCAATTTTGCGACGTCCATCATGACCGGCTGGCGTCGTTTTTGGTTATCTGTCATTGCTGCACGATAGCATAAAACTCGTCTTGACACACCAAATGTTAACGTTCACAATAGAAAAAGAGAGGGACACTCAGCGGAGTTCTCTTGGACTCCGACCCACAGATTCACAGACGCAGCAGATGCTGTCCGAAAACGGGACACCAAAAACGGGACGAAAGATATGGATAATCAAAAAACTAAAGAAATTTGGTTCCTTACAGGAAGCCAGCACTTATACGGCGACGAAACCCTTCAGAAAGTGGCCGAAAATTCAAAACAGGTATCCGAGGCACTCGATCGCTCCGGGAAGATTCCCGCCAAAGTGGTGTGGAAGCCGGTGCTGACCGGACCGGATGCGATTGCCGAAATTTGCGTTGCCGCAAGCGCGACGTCGGCGTGTGTGGGGGTGATCACATGGATGCACACCTTCTCACCGGCCAAAATGTGGATTGCCGGACTCACTCGACTGACCAAGCCGCTCGCCCATCTTCATACCCAGTTCAACCGGGAACTGCCGTGGGGCGAGATTGATATGGATTTCATGAATCTGAATCAGTCGGCGCATGGGGATCGCGAATACGGTTTTATCGGCGCACGACTTCGGCTCAATCGCAAGATTGTGGTCGGCTACTGGCAAGATGCTGAAGTGGTTGATGATTTGGCCGGTTGGGCGCGCGCAGCTCTGGCGCTGGCGGAATCCCGCAGTCTCAAAATCGCGCGTATCGGGGGAATGAACATGCGCGAAGTGGCGGTCACCGGCGGTGATCGGGTCGAAGCCCAAATTCAATTGGGCTGGTCGGTGAACGGCTACGGTGTGGGCGATGTGGCGGCGCGTATCAATGCGGTCACGGATGCCGAGATTAATCGGTTGGTCGGCGAGTACGAGGACACTTACGTACTGGCGGCGTCGGCGCGAAAGGGGGGGGAGAAACATCAGAGTATCCGCGATGCGGCCCGTCAGGAGATTGGTATTCGCGGCTTTCTGGAAGAAGGCGGGTTCGGTGCTTTTACCACTACTTTTGAGGACTTGCACGGATTGACGCAACTGCCGGGGCTGGCCTGTCAGCGGCTGATGGCCGACGGGTACGGGTTCGGTGCGGAGGGGGATTGGAAAACCGCTGCGCTGGTACGGCTTGCAAAGGTGATGACCGCGGGACGACCGGGTGGCGCATCATTTATGGAAGACTATACCTATCATCTAGTTCAGGGGAGGGAACAGGTTCTGGGGGCGCACATGCTTGAGGTGTGTCCGTCTGTTGCCGATGGAAAACCGTCTCTGGAGGTTCACCCGCTGGGCATCGGCGGGAAGGCTGATCCGGCCCGGCTGGTATTTGACTCGCGACCGGGGCCGGCGGTGAATACGACGCTGGTTGATATGGGGGGACGAATGCGGATGATTGTGGCTGAAATTGATGTGGTGAAGCCCGACCACGATATGCCCAATCTGCCGACCGCTCGCGCGCTGTGGCAATTGCGCCCCGATTTCAAGCGGGGCTGTGAGGGGTGGATTGAAGCCGGCGGCGCGCATCATGCGGCTTTCTGCCAGGCGGTCACCACCGATGAGTGGGAGGACTTTGCCGCCATGGCCGGGCTGGAGATGGTTCGGCTGGATGCCGATTTGGACATTCGGTCGCTTCGAAACGAACTGCGGTGGAATGACGCGGCGTTCAGGTTGGGGCGGTAGATATGCCGTCTCCGTATCAAGAGCTCAAGGAGCGGGCCTGGATTGCCAATCTTGAAATTCCGAAGCGCAATTTGGCGATATATACCTTCGGCAATGTTTCTGCTCTCGATGCGAAACGCGGCGTTATCGCAATCAAGCCCAGCGGGGTGGATTACGACCGGCTTACCGTTGACGATATGGTGGTGCTGGACCTTTCGGGAAAAATCGTGGAGGGAACGCTTCGGCCTTCGTCGGATACCCCAACGCACCTGGTGCTGTACCGGGCCTGGGATGGTATCGGGGGAGTGGTCCATACCCACTCAACCTACGCCACCGGGTGGGCGCAGAGCAGACGTCCGGTTCCCATTTACGGAACGACCCATGCGGATCACCTGGCTGAGGATGTTCCCTGCACTGCGGTCATGTCTGATGAAGCGGTGGAGCGGGACTACGAGGTTGAAACCGGAAATCAGATACTGGCGTGCTTCGGTGACCGCAATCCCCTTCATGTGCCCATGGTGTTGGTGGCGGGGCACGGTCCGTTTACCTGGGGAGAGACGCCTGAAAAAGCGGTGTACAACGCTGCGGTCCTCGAAGAATTGGCGCAGATGGCGTTTGTTACCCATACGCTCGACCCGACCGCTGCAAGGCTGCCCGAACGACTGATCAATAAGCACTTCGAGCGCAAGCACGGAAAGAATGCCTATTACGGACAAAAGTAACACAGGCCTCAGCGGCAGGAGGGTTCAGTGAACCAGCAACAGAATAACGTGAAAGATATTATTCAATCGGGCGGCGCGTTCCTCGGGATAGAGTTCGGCTCCACGCGCATCAAGGCGGCGCTCATTGCGCCGGACACGACGCCCTTGGCATCGGGTGCATTCGCATGGGAGAACCAGCTGAAGGACGGCATCTGGACTTACGATGAGGACGCCATCTGGAAGGGCCTTGCTGCCTGTTACACGTCACTCGTCGAGGATGTGCGCGCTCGGTATGCACTTGAGCTGCACACCGTTGCGGCCATGGGGTTCAGCGGAATGATGCACGGCTACATGGCATTGGACAGTGATGGAAAACTGCTGGTTCCGTTTCGGACCTGGCGCAACAATATTACCGGCCCGGCCTGTGCCGAGCTCAGCCCGTTGCTGGATTTTGCCGTACCCCAGCGCTGGAGTATTGCGCATCTGTATCAGTCCGTGCTCGACGGGCAGCCGCACGTATCGCAAATTGCCAAGCTGACCACCCTGGCCGGGTATGTTCACTGGAAGCTCACTGGAGAGCACAAGATGGGGGTGGGGGAAGCATCCGGGATGTTTCCGATTGACCCCGGCACAGGGGATTGGGATGGGGAGCGGATGAAACGTTTTGATGCACTTGCAGAGAAACGCGGCGTGAACTGGAAACTTCGGGATATTCTGCCCGAAGTCCTGTGCGCCGGTCAGTCGGCCGGAACGCTCACGGTCGAAGGTGCAAAACGTCTTGATCCCACAGGCCGACTGCAGCCCGGCATTCCGCTCTGTCCGCCCGAGGGAGATGCGGGTACGGGAATGGTCGCCACCAATGCGGTTCGGCCCCGTTCCGGGAATGTATCAGCCGGCACGTCGGTTTTCGCGATGATCGTTCTGGAGAGAAGTCTGTCGCGGGTTCACGATGGACTGGATATTGTGGTGACACCGGACGGCAGCCCGGTCGCCATGGCCCATTCCAACAATGGGTCCTCTGATTTGGATGTATGGGTTGCCCTTTTCGGGCAGGTGGCAGCGGCGCTTGGAATCGACGCAACGCCTGAGGAGTTGTACGGCAAACTGCTGCCCCTGGCGGTACAAGGGGAACCGGATGCCGGTGGACTGCTGTCCATCAATTACGTTTCGGGCGAGCATGTCACCGGTTTCAATGAGGGACGACCGTTGTTCGTTCGAAATCAGAACAGCCGGTTCACACTGGAAAACTTTGTGCGCGCCATGTACTACGCGTCGCTCTGCGCCATGCGCACCGGTATGGATGTTCTCACTCACGAAGAGGGCGTGGCAATTGACGAAATTCGCGGCCACGGGGGATTTTTCAAAGGGGGCGACACGGGCCAGCGCATGATGGCCGCCGCGTTGAATGTGCCGGTCAGTATTCCGGCGACCGCCGGTGAAGGGGGGGCTTGGGGAATGGCCGTACTCGCGGCCTTTATGCGTCGCACCGACGAGAAACAGTCTCTTCCCGACTACCTCGATGAACGAATCGCAAAGAGTATCGGTAAACCCGTTGCGCCGAATCCTGCCGACGTAAAAGGGTTCACCGAGTTTTTCAACCGCCACAAGCGGGGCCTCGCCATCGAACGGGCAGCAGTCACTTCTCTACAGTAATAATCGCCACCGCTTTTCGACCCGGGTAGTCACCGGTTTCACGACAGATTGGGCGGATGCGGAAATAATGTTTGTGCTCTGTTCGTTGACGGTTGGACAGGGTTGAGGTCGACGAGACGGTGAAGTCGTGCTTTTATTAAGAGTATGAAAAAACTGCGATCATTGCTTGAACACCGATTTTTTCCGATGGGGGGTATTGCGGCAGCTTCGCTGCTTATGGTGGGTTCCCTTAATAACGGGTGGCTGCTCGACGACCATGTGCAACGACTGATGTTGTCGGGCAGTGATGCGTTGCCCTGGGTGAAGGCGGCGTCGTGGGACGCGTATCGGTTGATTCCCAGTGACGACAGCTTTGTGAATGCCGTCCAGGAAATGGGATTCAGCCCCTGGTGGGGGTCCGATAACTACCAGGCGACATTTTTTCGTCCGTTGAGCTCGCTCACCCTTTATCTTGACTATGTGCTGTGGCCGGATTCCGCGCTGATGGCGCATCTTCACAGCATGATCTGGTTTGTGATGATGTGCGCCGTCGCGTTCGTTCTGTTTCAGCGATTGCTGCCGTCTAGAGCGTCGGCGGCGCTGGCCGCGGGGTTATATATTCTCGATGATGCGCATATTTTTCCAGCCACCTGGGTGGCCAACCGCAATGCGCTGATTGCCGCCACATTCGCCTTTCTGGCCCTGCTTTTTCATATTCAACGTCAACAGGAGGGGTGGCGACCGGGGGTATGGCTGGCGCCGTTGACTTTTGCAACCGCGCTGCTTTGTGGGGAATTCGCTCTGAGCATCAGTGGATTCCTGTTTGCCCACGTACTGTTTTTAGAAACCGGGAACAGGCGCCAGAAGGCGGTTCGCCTGTTGCCGTACGGAATCATTGTGGTGGTGTGGCGTGGTGCGTATACGGCGATGGGATATGGGGTCTGGGGGTCGGATTTGTATATTGATCCATTGCACAATCCCGGCGAATTTCTGCATGCAGTGCTGACGCGGCTTCCCATTCTGCTCAATTCCGGGTTCGGTTGGCCCGGTGCGGAGGGATCGATTATCCTTCCCCAATATTTGTGGGTGCTCACGCTCTTTTCGGTCGGCGCGCTGGGGGTGTACTTCTGGGTTCTGCGTCCACTGGTGAAGAATAGTGCGTCTGCCCGCTTTTTTATGGTCGGTACGGTCATCAGCCTGATTCCGGCTTGTGCGACCTTCGCGCATGACCGATTGCTGATCATTGCGGGCATCGGTATTTTCGGTGTCATCGCGTTGTTCATTGAGCCATTGCTGTTTTCAACGGCCCCGGTACCGGCTTCGATATCGGTACCCACCTCAGTGCTTTCAAAGCGTCGGGTACAGGGGTTCGGCGTCTATTGGCTGGTGATTCACGGCGCAATCAGCCCCCTGTCCACTCCCATCAAGGCGGAGGTGCCTCAATTCCTCGGAAAAATGAGCGACGCGGCCACGCTGTCGCTGCCTGATTCGGTGGGAGAGCAAACGGTCGTGGTGGTTGCGGCGCCCGACATGTTTTCATCGGCGTTCATACCCCTATGGCGTCACGCGTTGGGAAAAAGTATTCCCGCGCACACGGTGGCGCTGTACAACGGCAACGCCGAAATGACGCTGATTCGTGAAACCGAGCAGAGCCTGATCTTCGAAGTGCCGGACGGCCAGTTGGGTGTCTGGACCGACCAGTTGGTGCGTCGGGCCGATGATTTGTTTGCGGTGGGAGATGCGGTGGTACGAGCGGGGGTAAGGTTTCAGGTGCTCAACGTGAATCGAGACGGAAACCCTACCCGAATACGTGCCACCTTCTCGAAATCGCTCAACGATCCGTCCATCTCCTGTTGGCAGTGGGCCGGCCGCGAGTATCTTCCGGTTTCTGTACCCGATAGAGGGGACCAGATAAAAATAAGCGTGAATGTATTTGATTTTCTGCGGTAATCGGTCACTATTATTTCGTAGACCGGTGTTGCATTTTTGTTTCAACCGGCGTTGAATGGAAAGACGAATGTTTCTGTTTACCGGAAAATTTGCGGTTATTTTCCCGATTGTGGCGTTTCTGCTCAACAATTTCGTGGGCGCATACGTGTATGCCAAACACAACAACAATCGGGTGAACCGCACATTTTTGCTGTTCACATTGAATTCCGCCGGCTGGCTGGGGTTTGAGTTTTTGTTGTATCTGCCCATATCGCACGGCTATGAAACTGAAGTGTGGCGCTGGAGTTCTTTATTTTGGATTTTCAGTGGGGTGTTGTATCTCGAATTCGCTTATGCCCTGGCCGGAAAAAAACGAGACTGGTTGGTGGGGCTGGGAATTGGCACCGCGTTGATCGGGTACGCGTTCACCGGGTTTACCGACAAGGTGTTTGTCGGTGTGATGCATTTTGATTGGGGAACCGCCCCGGCTTGCAATGTGTTCAATCACACGCTGACCAGCGCCAATACCGCGATTTTCACCACGTTCGGTGTAATCGTGTTGGTGAAAAAACGGTTTACCACCGATGATGACACCCAACGGAAGATTATCACATTGATTTTGCAGGGAACGGTGGTGTCGGCGGCGGTAATCGCACTGGTGAATGTGATTTTACCCAACTTTTTGGGAATCATGTATGTTCCAAGATATGGCGCCGCCGCTACGGCGGTTTTCATGGTGCTGGTGTTCTATGCCATCGTGAAGTATCGGTTCCTGGCGATTTCCCCCCACGAGGTGGCCGAAGAAATTTACGAAGGCGTGAAGGTGGGGATTCTACTGCTGGCCCCGGACGATATTGTGATTCGTGCCAACCGGGAAGCGGGATTGCTGCTGGGAGAGGGGATTCTCGGGTATCATTCTTCGGAGCTTTTTGTCGGGAATGATGTATCCGGCGAATATGTGGGCCGCGAAGTGGAGATGTCTCTGCGCGGCGAAAGGCGTACGTACGTGTTGTCGGCATCTCGGGTGATTCATGGAAGCCAGGTCCTTGGTACCATTTTGATGGTGCAGGATATTACGTCTCAAAAAGACGCCGAGAAGGTGCTGCGTCAATCCCATGATGAACTGGAGCGGGAGATTGAAAAGCGCACAATTCAGTTGCGGCGTGCGCAGCGAATGGAAACCATCGGTACGCTGGCCGGTGGTATCGCACATGATTTCAACAACAGCCTGGCGGCGATTTTGGGGTTCAGCAAGGCCGCACTGATGGATTTACCCGAGGCGGACCCCATCCGTCAGGATTTGCACGAAGTGATTTTGGCGGCCAATCGCGGGAAAGACATGGTGCATCAGATCATGACGCTGGCGCGCAAAGAGAATAAGGCCGACTACAAAGTGGTCAATATGACGTCACTTATTGACGAAACGGTGAAGCTGGCGCAGGTGTCGACGCCTGAACATATTCAGGTGGTGACCCGAACCGAAACCGTCAACCCCCACGTGAACGGCGCGCCCACCCAACTGAGTCAGGTGATAATGAATCTGTACACCAATGCCTGTCAGGCCATGAAAGGAATGGCCAGCGGAAAACTGACCATCACGCTGAAAAACAGACAGATCGGTGAATCGAGGGAAGCCGATGTTTCCGCATTGAGACCCGGGGCGTACGTTTGTCTGACATTGAGTGACAGCGGCGTGGGTATCGCAAAAAAGAATCTGCCGCATATCTTCGATCCGTTTTTCACCACCAAAGCGCGCGATGAAGGCACCGGCCTGGGGTTGTCGTCGGTTCAGGTGATTGTCCACAATCACGAAGGCGAAATCACCGTGACCAGCAGGGAGGGCGAGGGAACCACGTTTTCAGTGTATCTGCCGGTGTTCGACGATGAGGAAGCGCGCTCCAGTGCGCCGCCGCCCAGACCATCCGATGTGGGAATCGCCGCCTGGGACGAAGAAATTTTATGGGTGGACGACAAACCGCAGATTCTTCGCATGGGCAAACGCATGATGTCGCAGCTGGGATACAAAATCAGCACCGCGGAGGGCGGCTATGAGGCTTTGGAGCTTTTCAAACAGGCGCCTGACAGGTTCAGTCTGGTGATCACCGATTACAGCATGCCCAGAATTACCGGCACGGAACTGGCGGAGGCGCTCCGTAAGATTCGTCCCGATGTACCGGTGATTATTGTTTCCGGGTACGGTGATGCCATCTCTCAGGAGGAGTTGAGCGCAGGCGGCGTGAACGCATTTCTGCATAAGCCGCTTGAGGCCAGAGAATTGAGTAAAACCATTCGCGAGGTGTTGGACAGCGCGATGTGACTCTCTTTTTTCTCCTTTCCGCGAAATAAAACAGCTATCCTGTAAGTTAAGAAAATCGGGAAAAAAAGTTGCGAAACCACTGAACGTCCGTATATCCTACTCACGATTGGCGGCGAAGGCTGCCGGGGTTCTTGAAAGGAAGCAGAAAACAGCATGAACGAAACCATTCATACCAATCTGGTCAGCGGCGTTATGGGGCAGGCCGGCGACACCGCCGGCAGTCTGGAGCAGATGCTCAAACTGATTATTGAAGCGTCGCCAATCGTAAAGGGAGTTATTGGATTATTGGTCCTGTTTATTCTGATTTGTGTGTTCATCGTGTTGTACAAATACATTCAAATCAAGCGGGCGCATCACCAGACCGGGCGGTTTCTGAACGTGTTCTGGGCGTCGAAACGGCTGGACGAAATTTATCAGGCGGCCGATCAATTTGAGCGCAGTCCCATCTCTAAACTGTTTAAAGCCGGGTACATTGAACTCTCCAAATTGAAGAGTTCAGAAAAATCTCAGGAGAACGGCGAACCTCGACAGAAAGACGAAACCAGTGCGGGCGCCATCGGCAATGTGGAGCGTTCTCTGCGCCGAGCCATGACCGCGGAGATTACTTATCTGGAGAGTATGGTTCCGTTTCTGGCCACCATCGGTTCCACGGCACCGTTTGTGGGATTATTCGGTACCGTGATTGGTATTATGATTTCGTTTATGCAGATCAACGCCAGCGGTTCGGCGGGAATGGATGTGGTGTCTCAGGGTATTTCCGAGGCGCTGATTGCAACGGCTATCGGACTGCTCGCGGCGATTCCGTCGGTAATTGCATACAACTATTTCTTGCGGCGGATTCGCGTGTTGTCGTCAGAGATGGAAAATTTTTCCAGTGACTTCATCAACATAGTGAAGCGTCACTTCTTTAAATAAAGGGAGATCCCCATGGGAATGTCAGCAGGCGGCGGCCCAAACGCCCCAATGAGCGAAATTAACATCACGCCCCTGGTGGATGTGATGCTGGTGCTGCTCATCATTTTCATGATCACCGCGCCGATGATGGATGACAAAGGCGTGGAGCTCGATTTGCCCAAAGCCGAAGCCAAACCGATGGAAGTCGATGAATCCAAACTGGTGATGACCATCGATAAAGAGCGACGCGTGTTTTTGGGGGAAACCCAGATTCCTCATGCCAAGCTCGAAGAGGCACTGGGGGCCAACGAACGACTGCAGCGGGAAGGGGAGCTTTACCTGAAAGCCGATAAAGACATTCCCTACGGGTTTGTGGTGCAGGTGATGGCTATCGTGAAAAAGTCGGGAATTCCCAAACTCGGTATGGTGACAGATCCTGAAGAGCAGAAATGGCCGCCCCCCGAAGAAGAACCGCAACAAAATAAAGAGCAGTAGACCGTTTTTTCATTGATGCGATCACCGTAGCATACCCATTTTATCGAGATTTCTTTCGCGTTGGTTGGAGCTTGCGGCAGCAGCCATCCACTCCTATCGGCGGGAGACAACGGCTTCGTTTTCTTCTTGCTGTTCTTCATCCATGTCGGTCCACACGGACTTGACTTTTCCGTATCGGCCGGCCGCGTTCCAGAACAGGTACCCCTGTGAACCGCCCAGTTCTGCAGCTTCAATTTGGTTCACAATAAAACCGTACCCCCAGTTCTCGGCGCGCCAGCTGAAGCCCTGCAGCAGTGGTCGTACGATGATATTATCGCCCAGGCGCTCCCTGATTTTTTTACAGGCGCCGAGAATTACCGCATGGGTACGTTCGGGCTTGGGATCGGCCCAATATTTTTCGGGCCAGTTGGCCAGGTACACCATGGGGGATATGGCATCAATGTGGGGGGCCAGGTATTCGAGGTATTGCCCCAGGGCTTCGCTCTCTTCGGGGTGGTACGCGGTTAAACCGAATACATCGATGGAGAGGGGAACGGTAATGGCGGCGTCAACCTGTTTGAGCAGTTCGGCAATGGCTTCATAGCGCTGTATATCGCCTTTTTTGCGGGGATAACGGGCAAATCGCGCGTCTGGCTCCACCGGAAAGCGAACGTAGTCGAGCTGCACTTCATCGAACCCGAACGCTTCGGTGGCGGCGGCGATGGAGACAATATAATCGCGCATCACCTGCGAGTGGGGGTCGACCCAGCGAAGGCCGTGGCGGTCTTTCCATTTTTTTCCGTCACGAGCATCTCGCATGGCCTCGCTGCCGTACTCGGTGGCGAACCAATGGTCTTTGAAACAAACCAGTCGGCCGATGACGTAAATATTGTTTTCCTGCAAGGTGGTAACCAGTTTCTTCATTTTGTGCTGGTAGCCGTGGGGTCCGCCCTGGGCCATTTCGAGGGATTGAGTGAAGGTCACTCGACCCATGTCGTCTTTCACATCAATGATGACCGCGTTGGCACGGGTATCCTGCAACTCCTGAAGCATTTTTTTCACCGACCAGGTTTTCACCTTGCCCACCGGCATGTACACACCGCGAATATCAACGCCGCGTTCAGTCATTTCGCTGCCGGGTGCGTCGGTTTCGGGCGCGGCGGTCAGCTGGTTGTCCGAAGTCTGTTCCTGGACATCGGCGGTGTTTCCAAAGCTGACAGAGGCTATCAGCAATGGAATAGCGAAACTGAAAATGCAGGATGGGAGTCTCATGTATACAATTGTAAGAATTAAGATCGTAAAAATCAAAATATCGCCCATTTTTTTTTGTTTTTGCGGGTTTTCCAGTTTTGCTGCGGGAGATGTTTACTGCATGCAGCGAGCGGCTTCACCGAACGGCAATACGGCGATGTTTTCTTTGTGTTCAACCAGCCACTGCAGAAATGCGCGGTGATCGTCGTTCGATACAGTGAGGTAGTCACCGCCCACTCCGTGAAAACCGAACACCACCCAGCCGCTGTCTTCGATTGCCGCGTTGGCACTGCCGATGAACGCTTCGACCGGCCCCTCCAGAAAGTAGGCGGGTACATTCATCAGGGGCGCAGGACGCACAGAAATATTGCCTTCCACGCCGCGGGCCGCCAAAAATCGTTCCTGAATAAGGGGAATATAGCTGGTCTGCTCTTTTCCAATCCATGTGGTGCCGCAGGGATAGGCAAAAGAGACGGGGGGGGCCTGGCCCAATTCCCGAAGCAGAGCGAGCTGCGAATCAAGTTCTGCGGCCATGCGCGGCATGTCGTAGTCTTCACTGGCATTCCCCGCTTCCACCCAATCGAATGACGCGGTGCACGGGTGGTGCAGTGTGTGGGCACCCAATTCGTGCCCGGCGTCACGCACCTTTTTCCAATCGTCTTTCTGCGCGGAAACATCGTTCAGAAAAAAGGTACCCTTTAAACCGAATTCGTTCAGTGCCGAAACCGCATATTGCAGTTGTGAAGCCAGGCCGTCGTCGTAGGTGAGTGAGACAATTGCTTTACCTGTGGGGCAACCGTCTATCGGCGGAAGGGAAGCCGCCGAAGAGGCTGTCTTCGATGGGCTTTTTTGACAGGATATGCTCATTGCGCCAATCAGCATCGTCATTTTCAAAAAAAGGATAAATCGCTTCATGGCAAAGCGTTGTAGCGCATTTTATTCAATTCAGCCAGCGGGTGAATTGGGGGGGAAATGGTGAAGCGCTGCAGTTCAAGCTTTTTGCGCGTACTCGGGATATTCTTTTTCCAGACAGGCAGGACAAAGCCCGTGACTGAATTCCACCCCTGATCTGTCGCGAATGTAGTTTTCAATTTCTTCCCACTCTCCTGTTTCGTCCCGAATCTTTTTGCATACAGAACACACCGGCAGCAGCCCTCGCAAGATCTTCAATTCACTCAGCACGGCATGCAACTCTTCGTTCGTCTGCACCAGATGCAGATGACTCTCGATTACGTCTCTGAATTGCTCAAGCACTTTTTCGTAGCGGGCCCCAAACAGATTTTCTTTGTTGTCCAGCACACAAATCGTTCCGAACATTTCACCATCGGGCCAGAGCACCGGAAAGCCCAGATATGCCAGCATGTTGTACTTGATTTCAGGTGCGTTTTTCCATGCCGGTTCGGCAACCGCATTGGAAACTTGCAGTTTTTCACGCGTTTTCACCACGGATTCGCAGTAGTGACCATTCATGGTAACACGGTCTCCTCCTTTGTAGGGGTTACCGGTGACCAAGGCACTTTGCACAACTTCTATTTGCGGCGGAGAAACGCGGGTTACAATAGCGGAAGGAACGTTGAGTAATTCAGCCATCATGTCGACAATTTGTTGCCACTTGTTAAAAATTATTGATGGGATTTCGGTGTCTTTTGTTTTTATTTCTGTAAAAGCCACGGCAGCGGTCTCCTGTTTCAAGTACGTCTGTGTTCAAAAGATGTTAAATAAGTGTGAGTGAATTTTGGAAATGTGCAATGTTCGTTCGTTTAACGATTTTTTCGATCAAGCTGTCCATTCGTCGTTTCCAAGCGTCGGGCTAATCGGTGTGAACGGTGGGCGGATAAAAAATAGGTGCCCAATCCGCCCCGATATTGAGTGATTCGTCATACCAGCACGCGTCTTGGTGACCATTTTCATCGCCCCCCTGGCAAGGGGAAAAAAGATTATCTCCATCAAAGTCTTCAAAGAACAGGCTGTTCTCTGTTTGAAACCGAATTTCGACAGCAGACGACGCATTTGCTTGAACCTGCAAATTCAAGGGCATTCTGAGAATGTAAATATCTTTTGATTCACCTTGTTGAAACAGCTCGGCGTCCCAAAGAAGGGAATCGCCGAACAGGCCTCTCGCATGACCGGTTTGTGCGTCAACGCCACCGGCTCCCACTAAATCGCCACGTTCAGAAAGCAGGTACTCCGGCGTCCACGGGCTTCCCGGCGCCACCCACCCGGCTTCGCTGCCGTCGTCATTCACTAGCGTTATATCGCCCTGGTGATGTCCTCCCATTCCCTGCTCTGAAAAGTCGTCATCGCTCAAATAAATTCGAATCATCTGTTGGTTGTCAGCGGAATTGAGCGGCAATTGAACCTGGTAAAAGTACAGTTCCATTTCTGCGCTGTGATAGTTGCCTGCGGGAATAGCAATTGCGTCGAGTTGCAGATCCTCAGTTAAATTGAGTAACTCTGAGTTGCGTAATTGTTCCATATCGGGAACGATTGCCACTTCGCCGTCATCGGATAAAAAAGTTACTTTTTTCAGTGCGATCCAAAATTCTGATGGTGTGGCAAAAGCGGTAACACCGCCATCGCTATCCAGGTCACCTCCCAGGGGAGAATTGGGCGAATCGGACAATTTGCGAAGGCGCAAAGCGCTGGTGTTTGTTCCCAATGTCACCTGCACAAGGCCGGTACCGTCGGCGGCACTATCTGAGGTGTTGGTTTCGTCGTCACACCCAAGTACGCAAAGTGCAAAAATGCAAACGACGATTGCGGTCAGATAAAGTTTCATGCGATTTCCTCCAGTTGTCTTTTTTTGCACAAGAATGGGTCTGGTGCGTTCAATAATAAATTTTCGGTGCCGTATCGGCCTGAGACGCCGAGTAGGTTCACATCCATCAATATAATATACCGCAAATTCCGTGTAAAAAGTTGTTCGCTCCCCTGTTTGAGAAAAAAAACGGCGAGTACCGGGATTGCAACGTCGGCTGCATATCCGTGCGAAAATGCGGCTATCCGGTGTACCTCTCTCGCCCAGGACTCAGGGATCCCTTTGTAACTTATCGAAACAAGACTGCAACAGTTACCACGTGTCCGATTTTTCGGAGTTGGAGCACAGCATGAAAATGGGCGCCTGGGTAGTTGCAGAAAACAAATCCGATATTGTTAAATTTATTAAAAATGGAACTCTTTTAGAAGGCTATTCGAAAGAAGATACAAGCCGGATCCTTATGGCAGTAAGCTCTCTCAAATTTGACCAAGTCGTTAAAACGATTGATCCCGAACGGGGCGCAAGCGAATATAAACTAGAAGGATACCTGCCTTATTTTAAACCTCGGGCGGCAGTGAGTAATTCTGTTTTGCCGAACAATACTGTTATTTTATCACAGCATTCCAGGTAGCATTTTTTTCTGCTTTCAACGTCATAATCAGGTCCTTTCTTCAATCGAAGCAGTGGAGAGGGAATAGGGGACGAGGTAACCTCGTCCCTCATCACCTCGTTCCACATGGCCTCATGTGATTTCATTTTTCTACGAACACCGGCAATATATGAATTGCAATTTCGGGGTGTTTTGGAAAATTGGCGACCAGGAAGCTTTCGATATTGATTTAATTCCTGATTTTGAACGCATGTGCAACGACTCGTTCCCCCGCATCTGCAGTTGTTGAAAATGTAAAAAGTACCCCCGAAGCGATACCCGATATTGATTCGAACATGGCATCAACCGGGACGCCTGTCGAAATGGCGGCTGCGCCGTGGCAATCAAAATTAACGGTGGCGAAGATCGATCAGCATCGAAAAGAGGCACGTCATTCCAACGCGCGACACTTTTCGTAACTTGACTGGATTCTCAAAGAAGCGGTGCCTGTGGTAGCAGCCTCCCGACGATTTGCCGATAGCAGGGGATATGGATGTGCGGTTTGAAGAGGAGGCAAATCTCAGCAGTTGGCAGGAAGGGAACATGTACGCTGAACGCGACTCGTTTGCGTCTACCTCATACAGCTTTTATTTTGCGTATGCATCCATCGGGGATAGTTGCGATTGAAGCGAAGACGCCTTTTACGAATCCGCCCATCGCGTATATGTGCGCAATATGTCTGAAGAAGGTGCGTATGATTATACCGAATCGTTTGCGCGGTATGGAACGATTCGCCCCGTGCCCATTTTTGCATTTGAAGATTCGGAAATGGACGCCGTGATTTTTTTATATGAAGGGCAATCCATTGAAGACTATCATCTCATTCTGTTTGAGTACGAACAGTTTACCCCCCTCATCAGCATCCCCCACGATGCAGATTCTTTCGGCGATTGCTAGATAAAACGAAGACAATGGCACGTAGTAAAGATAGTAAAGTTATAGTGGATATGACAGTTTTTCAGGTGAATCGGCGGGTAGGTGCGGCAGCCATGTGGTTCATTGGGCTGCAACCGAGATAACCGCTTCTTCGGCGGAATGATTATTTACAGGTCGGGGCACTCAGAGGGGAGGATGCAGTTTCCCGTGTAGCAGTTGCCGTCCTCGGTCACTTCCGGGACCCACTCTGTTTCGCATAGAACCGCCATATCACAAATGGTCGTGCCTTCATTGCATCGAACATCGAGTACGCAATATCCTTGGCGGCAGACGGCATCGTCAGGAACGATACTATTTGCGAAGCACTTTTCTTCGGTACACAAGAGCGTGCATAAAATTTGAGGTTCATCAACTGGGTGCGAAAGACATGTGCAGCAGTCGCTGTGAAGCACACAGTCTTCGTCGGCAACGCACTCATCGCCCCATCCGGCGGTATCGGTATCCGTGTCTGAATCAGAATCCGCGTCCGTATCGGTGTCCGTGTCTGTGTCTGTGTCTGTATCGGTATCGGTATCGGTATCCGTGTCTGAATCAGAGTCCGCGTCCGATTCGGCGTCCGTGTCGGTATCCGCGTCAGTGTCGGTATCGGTATCCGTGTCACTGTCAGTGTCCGTGTCGGTGTCCGCGTCCGTATCGGTGTCGGTATCCGTATCGGTATCCGCGTCCGTATCGCTTGCGGTGTCAGAGCCGCTCTCGCTGCAGCCCATCCACAACCATGCTGAAAAACATATTGAAATTATAATGACAAATACTCGCATCATTCGATTCACCTTTGCTTGTGCATGGGGTTGACTGGTATCGATTATAACAGCAACAAAAAAAATGTGCTGTTTGATTCGAACGAATCTCGTGTGAAACGATGACCCAATGTTTTCGTCAAAGATGAATACCAATGCATATGGACGAAGTTCAGTAGCGTTTACTTCAGCCAGTCGGTGTGGACGAAGCCTTGTTCGGGGGAGTCGGTGCGCTGGTAGGTGTGGGAGCCGAAGGCGTCCCGTTGGGCCTGAACCAGGTTCTGGGGCAGACGGGCGGTGGTGAATGCGTCGAAGTAACTGAGGGACGCTGCGAACGCCGGCAGCGGAATGCCGTTCATGGCGCCGAGAGAAATCACCTGACGCAGACCGTTGATGTTCTGTTTCAGTACGCCGGCGAAATTGCTGTCGAGCAACAGGTTCGACAAGTCGGGGGTGCGTTCGAACGCCCCCATGATTTCGTCGAGCAGCGCGGCGCGGATAATACAGCCGCCCTTCCAGATGCGCGCGGTTTCCTTCATGTTCACCTTCCAGCCGAATTCTTTTGCGGCGGCGGCAATCAGGAACAGCCCTTGGGCATATGCGATAATTTTCGAGGAAAGCAGTGCCTGATGCACCAGTTCATCGAGGTTTTCAGGAATCGCGGTTCGGACCGGTTGCGCCTCGGCAAATACCGGCGCGGCGGCGACACGGGCGTCTTTCATGGATGACAACGTGCGCGCATCCACCGCCGCGGCGATGCTCGGAATAGACACTCCCAGCGACAGCGCCGCCTGATTGGTCCATTGCCCCGTGCCCTTCTGCCCGGCCTTGTCGAGAATCATCTCAACCAGCGAGTTCCCGGTTTTATCGTCTTTCACGCCGAACACTTTGGCGGTCAGTTCAATGAGGAATGATTCCAGCGGCCCTTTGTTCCACTGACTGAACAGTGTTTCCAGGGCAGCGGCGTCTTTACTGCCCAGTCTCTTCAGCAAGTCGTAGGACTCCGCGATGAGCTGCATGTCGGCGTATTCGATTCCGTTGTGCACCATTTTCACAAAGTGACCGGCGCCGTCCGCGCCTACGTGGGTGACACACGGGCCCGAATCCGTCTGTGCGGCAATGGATTCGAGGATGGGCGCAATCTGTTTGTACGCGTACTCGGTGCCGCCGGGCATCAGGCTGGGGCCGAGACGGGCGCCTTCCGAGCCGCCGGACACGCCCATACCCACAAAGTGGACGCCTTTTTCCTGCAGGAATTTTTCACGGCGCTGGGTGTCCTCGTACCAGGAATTGCCGCCGTCAATAATAATGTCGCCTTCTTCAAGCAGCGGTAGAAATCGCTCAATCGTCAGATCGATGGGTTTGCCGGCGGTGATCATCAGAATAATGGCGCGCGGCTGTTGAATCGATGCCACAAATTCCTCGGCGGTTTTTGCCGGGTGAAACCGGGTGCCGCTTTCCTGCTTTACAAAAGCTTCGGTTTCTTCGTAGGTGATGTTCCACAGCGCCACGTCGGTACCGCGACTCTCTATATTGGCGGCCAGATTGGTACCCATTACGCCCATCCCGATGACGCCGATGTTCGCGCTTGCTTTCGATTGTTCCATATTCGCTTTGCTCCTTTACAGGTTATGTCAGATTCAATTGCGATGCCGCTGCCGCATCGACCAGCCATGTGCCGTCCAACACCAGTTGTGCGGGGCGCTGTGTGGGGTCAACAGGCTTTGTAAATACCTCCAGCAGTGCGGGCGCTTTTTCGGCGCCGGTCGCCAGAATGAATACGTGTTTGCTTTGTTTAATGACTTCTGGGGTGATGGTGATGCGCCAGGGCGGGGGCTTGGGGCATTGCACGGCCATGGCTTTGGCGTGATGATGCGCGAATGCCACGGAGCCGGGAAACAAAGACGCTACATGGCAATCCGGTCCCATGCCGAGGAGCAGAACATCTATCGGGGTTGCTAACGCGGATTCGTATTCCGCCGCCGCTTGAATGCGGTCGAGTTCTCCGGCCACCCTGTGAACTGTCATAAACTGATCAAATTTCTCGCCGAACGCCTGTCTGGCCATGGCGTAGTTGCTGTCCGGGTGGTCCGCCGCAACGCAGCGTTCGTCCCCGAAGACGATTTCTATTTTTTCAAACGGCAAGTCTCCAACCACTGCGGCATCGGCCAGTGCCGCGTATGCGGGGCCGGGGGTGGAACCTCCAGCCAATGCGAATTTGCAGGTGGATTGATGCTGCAGGGTATTGCGTATGGCCCCGGCGATGAGCTGTGCCGCTGCCTGCACCAATGCCGGTTTCTCCTTGTAAATCAGCAGATCTTTCGGCGTCACGGTTTAACCTCCGGACCGCTGGTGCCGGGGGTGTAGGTGCCCATGGGTAGTTCTCCACTCTGCGCGCCCTCCAGGAGCGGCGCCACAAAGTGCCACATGTGTTCGACTTCTTCCTGACGGGCGAACAGGGTTTGGTTTCCGCGCAGGCAATCGAGCAGCAGTTTTTCGTATGCCTCCTGCTGGGCCTGTCCCTTAAAACTATGCTGAAAGTCAAAATGCATGTTCACCGGTGATACATCTTGCTTTTCGCCCGGTGTTTTCGTTCCGAAGCGCAGGGAAATACCTTCTTCCGGCTGAATACGAATGGTGAGTACATTGGGCTCCAGTTTCAT
Source organism: Deltaproteobacteria bacterium (assembly GCA_016936575.1). Taxonomy (GTDB): domain Bacteria; phylum Myxococcota_A; class Polyangia; order JAAYKL01; family JAAYKL01; genus JAFGXQ01. Next base: position 18,166 of record JAFGXQ010000038.1, on the reverse strand, counting down.
ACATACGTCGTTTTCTTTAAACAGGCACAGGGGCACGGGGGTGTAGTGAATTTCGATTTGGGTCATTTTCTCTTTCAAGTTTTTGCCGGTGCTTAAAATGAACGGCACCCCTTCCCAGCGCCAGTTGTCAATAAAGAGTCGTACCGAGGCGAAGGTGGGGGTTTTCGAATCTGCGGCAACGCCTTTTTCGCTGAGGTAGCCGTCATACTGGGCCAGCGAAACGTGGTCTTTGATGTCGTCGGCGTACAGGGGACGGAGCGCCTTGAACACTTTGGCCCGCTCGTCACGAATGTGTTCGGCTTCAAATGAGTTGGGGGGTTCCATGGCGCAGAGCGATAAAATCTGCAGCAGGTGATTTTGCAGCACATCGCGGATGACCCCGGCTTCTTCATAAAACGCGCCGCGTCCTTCAATGCCGATGTTTTCGAATGCGGTAATGCGCACGTGACTGATATACCGCCGGTTCCAAATGGGTTCGAAAATGCTGTTGGCAAAGCGGAACACCAGAATGTTCTGCACGGTTTCCTTACCCAGGTAGTGGTCCATGCGGAACATCTGGGTTTCGTCGAGATACTGCTTGGCCAGTGTGTTCAGCTCCAGCGCGCTGGTGAGGTCTCGTCCGAACGGCTTTTCGAACACCACACGGGTGCATGGCCCATCGTGGTGGTGCGCCGGAGTGACCAGACGGTTCTTGCCCAGCCCGCGAATAATCGAATTAAATGATGTGGGGGGGGTGGCCAAGTAAAACAGGTATCGGCGGTCGACGTTTTTCGGGTCGCGGATGCCCAGGTGAGATTCGAGGGTGCGGTAGCTGCTATCGTCGCTGTAGTCGACCTGAACGTACGAAATCCGGCGGGCGAGCTGTTCCCACACATCGGACTTGAACCCGCTTCTGGAAAATTTTTCCACGCCCTGCCTGAATCTTTCCAGCAGTTCGGCGGGTTCTTTGGCGGAACGGGCAACTGTAACGATTTTAAAGTCCTCAGGAAGTAGTCCGTCCACGCACAGGTTGTACAAGGCCGGCACCAGTTTCCGCATGGTGAGGTCTCCAGTGGCCCCGAAAATAACAAACGTGGCTTCCGACATGGCGGACTTGCAGAACAGTCCGTTCTTAATTCGATTTTGTGGATTGCTGTCGATAGACGGTGCCATATAAACCTTTCCCGTATTCCCTGTGTGGTGGAAATTGTGTAAACATTTCAACGCGAAGCAAATGTCTCATGAGACATTATAGTAACGCTTGACGGAAAATAAAGGCGTGTCTGGAAAAATTTGAAAAACATCGTCCCTGCCCTCACACCCGCTGCAGAATGGATTTGATAAGCGGATGATTTCGATACTGACTTTCGTGTTTGGCGTTGTCGATGTAACCGATTTTTCGTCGTACTTCCCTGCGGGCGTTGTCGAGGGCGCGTGCGGCCTCCAGTGGACGGTCCAGTTCGGTCAGCACCCGGAAATACAGCCACCATACTTTTTCGGCATGGCGCACCAAATCGATTTGTTCCATCAGTGTCGGTAGTTGTCTGCTGATTTCTTCGGCCCGAGTCAGGTCGCCGCTGCGGACCAGCGCCAGGCTGTAGAACGCGACCCCGTGAATGACCTCGGCGCTCATTTTTGCGGAAGTGGCGATTTCGTACATTTTCAGCCCGGCCTGAATCGCACCGTCGATGTCGCCGCTTTCGATGCACGCTTCACACAGCATTCGATTGTGGCGTACTTTGGAGATGGCGCTGTCATATAAAAAGCGGACGCCCTGCACTTCGAGCAGCAAGTCGCGCGCGGCCTGGGATTCCCCTTTCTGTATCATCAGCTCCGCCAAGCCGAGTTTCGCTTCGAGTTCTCCGACCGGTTCAAAATTTTCGCGGCAGATGCGAAGCGCCTCTTCGAGCAGGTCTTCGCCTTTTTCGAATTGCCCCAGCTCCACGCGGATATTGGCGTACCCCACCATTTTTCTTCCCCGCTGACTCACATCGCGAATTTCCCGGTCCAGTTGCAGCGCGTGTTCGAAGAAACCGAGCGATTCAATCAGGTTGCCTCTAGCCTGGGCCAGCAGGGCCATATTGGCCAGCTGCACCGACTCGTTGCGTTTATTTCCCATTTTGCGAAATGCCATCATCGCGTACACCAGCGGATATGCGGCCTCGTTGAGACGCCCCATCTCCATGAAAACCAACCCTTGCAGGCCGAGAATGCGCGCGCGAAGGTAAATGTCCTCACTGGTGTTTTCGATGAGATTCAATGACCAGTTGCAGCAATCCATGGCGCGCTCCAGCTCCCCTTCCTCGATAGCCAGATAGGCCAGGGCGCGGAAGGCGTCCACTTTCAGCACTTTGTCGTCGGTTTTTTCACTCAGCCGAAAGGCTTCTTCGAGTTTGCGCGCGGCGTTTTTAAAATTGCCTTCGCTGTATTCATAGCGAGAGTACCGATACGCAGCCTTGGCGCGCATGTGGATGTCGCCGAAACGGTTGCCCAGGTCTTCCATTTCGCGAATGGTATCCTGGTGAATATCGTGAAGGCCGATGTCGCGAATCACCCGTTCTTTTCGAAGCAGCGCCGTGTAGCGGGACCTGGACCCCAGCGGCAGCAGCGTGAGGGCTCGTTCAAAAAGACGCAGGGCCCGTCGGTTGGAGTATACGTTCATCGCCGCATCGCCGGCTTTGAGATAGTAATCGGCGGCCAGTTCTGTCTGTCCGCTTTTTTCCAGGTGCCAGGCGATACGTACCGACGGGATGGACTTGCCGGCATCCAGCTCTTTCATTAATTGCCGGGCCAGCTTCTGGTGAAGCTGTCTGCGATCGGGTTTCGACAATCCGTCGTATGCGGCTTCCCGTTCGATGGCGCGTTTAAAATTGTAAAGTACCACATCATCGGTTCCCCGCTTGGCACTCAGAAAGTTCTGCTCACACAATTCGTCGAGCTCGGCGGATACATTTCTGCCGATGAGACTCTGCAACTGCTCGCTGGTAAATTCCAGACCGATGACCGATGCGGTGCGCAGGGTGGTGCGAACTGCCGATGAGAGAGAATTGATTCGAGAGTCGGCGATTCCTTTCACCGTGGTGGGCAGATGAATCACGCCGGGACGGGTTTGCACAAAAATCGGCCTTCCGCCCTTGGTGAGCCCCAGCTGCTTTAAAATGCCGCGCTGAATCAACGAATCGATGATTTCGGTCGCAAAAAACGGGTTGCCGTGGGCCCGCTCCAGAATTTGCTCGGAGATTTCGTGCACGTCCTGGCTGGTGCCGATTTTCGATGCGATTAGCTGTTTCATGAACTCATTGCTCAGTTCGGACAGTTCCATCATCATCAGGTTGTGAATGCGGCGGTATGCCAACGTTCCGGGTTGCCCCGCGAGTATGACAAACACGGGAACGGGCAAGGTGTTCTGGGCCAGTTCCGCCAGAATATCGACGCTGGGGCCGTCGAGCCACTGGGCGTTATCCACAATCAGCACCAGTCCCTGCCGGGTGGCGCGCTGAGAAACCAGCACCCCCAGCCCGAAGGCGGTTTTTCGAATGAGTTCGCGTCGGTTTTGATTGTACGAGTCCCACACCGCTTCGGGAGAGGTCAGTAAATCGCCGAAAAATCGCTCCTGGCGTTTTAGATAGTTGGGCGCGCCGTCCAGCAGCTCGCTCAAGGCATCTCGAATGACCGGCCGTTCGATATTGTCTCCAATATCGAGCAGTGCACCGATGGCGGCAACGGCCGCGGCCAAAGGGGTATCCCGTTCGGCGAACAGGCATTCCATTCTGACCACCTGCCTGTCCAGCTCGTGAACCACTTGAACAAATTGCCGAATCAGACTGGATTTGCCCAGCCCCAATTCTCCGGTGAGCCGCAGAATGACCGGTTTGTTCTTCATTGAGTAATTGAACGCCTCTTTCATTTGCGAGAGTTCAAGTTTCCTACCCACAAATTTTTCCACGGCTTCTTGCTGGCTGAGACTGCGTTCCCTGCGGCTTTTTGCGCCGTACACCGGATACCCGAAAATATCGATGGATTCTCCTTCGTTGGTATTCTGCCGGGATGCGATGGCCACCGGGTCGCCGAAGTGGTAATCGGTGCGTGCAATCTGGAATACCCCGATACCTGCCAAGATGGCGTCCTTTGGACATGCATCGAGCAGCAGAGCGGCGGTTTCCTGCAGCTCATCAGTCGTCTCAAAAATGACCGGTGCATCCGTCTGCACTTTGCCCACCTTCACATCACCGCGATTCACCCCGATTTGGGCGGTGGCTTCTATCTTGTGGTCCATCGACAAGGTGCGCACCACGTCGAGAAGGTCGTGAGCCAGTCGCACGGCGCTGATGGAGTCCTCAAAGCGGCTTCGAGGCAATCCGAGCAGAATGCGGGTTTCTTCCCCGATTCGGCAGATGGCGCCGTTTTTATAGGCGATTTCTTCGGCCAGACGGTGAAATTCGCGTTGAAGCGTGCGGTGGGTGCCGCTGCTGTCGAACCGCAGGCGAACAGAAACCATCACCACCGCCTGTTGTTCAAACTCCCCGATGGTTTTCAGATGAATAGTGTTTTCTTCGTACACCGTGGTTTTCGCGATGGAGAGGGAGTCCAGATCATCGTCGACCCGAATTTTGATGAATTCCTCCGCAGGAATGGTTTGCGCAATCCATTCCTCCAGCGTGGTCGCGTCGTAGATGTCGGGCTCGTCTTTCAGGAAATTGTTCAGCTCCAGCATCATCTCACGCGCGGTCTGAAATCGCTTATTGGGCAGCGGCTCCAGCGCTTTCATGGTGATGTCGTTCAGTTTTTGCGGAACTGTGGAATCGCTTTCAATCGGCGGTTCCAGCTGGACGTATTCTCCCAGTTTGGGAGTGGGTTTGGTGGCGCCAACCAGCATTTCGTGCAGCACCACGCCCAAAGAGAAAATATCTGCGCGGCGGTCGACCGGTAGCCCCTTGGCCTGCTGCGGAGACATGTAGCCGAGTTTTCCCTTCACCTCCCCTTCCTGTTCGTTCACCGATTTCGCCTTCACGATACCGAAGTCGGTCACTTTCACCGCGCCGTCTTTTGAGATCAGCACGTTTTGCGGAGACACATCCCGGTGCACCAGCTCCAGCGGTTCCCCGCGGTCGTCGCGGCGGGAGTGGGCATAGTCGAGCCCTTTGGCAATTTCAGCAGTGATAAACGCGCAGAGCCCGAACGGAATTCGATGGCCCTGTTTGAACGCCATGGTCTGAATGTCGAGCAGGTCGCTGCCGTCCACATGTTCCATGGCCAGAACAAAGTCGTTTTCAATTTGCTCGAACGCATAAACCTGAACAATATTGCTGTGGTTCAGGCGCATGGCCACTCGGGCCTCTTCCATGAACATATCGATAAAACGGGCGTTTTTGGCCAGCACCGGATGAATTTTTTTCAGCACCAGGGTTTTATCTATTCCCCCGGCACCCTTCGAGCGGGCGAGAAATACTTCCGCCATGCCGCCCGCACCCAATTTGCCCAAAATGGTGTAGCGTCCAATATTCTTTCCCTGGAAATCCCAGTCTGACACAATTTCTCTCCCGTTGTTGGCGCCGCCCTCATGTTTCGCAGCGTCTGATTCTACCCGACTCACCGCCGAAATGGAATTCGGTGTATGAAATTATCAAATTATTATGTATATAAAAAGAATTATGGTTACAGCGTGGTTGAAAATTATATGAAAACGGGAGAACAACTCATCCATTTTTGCGTCTAACAGATGATGGCAACAACAGCAAATACAGGCGCCTGTCGAAAATGCGGCGCTCCGAATCCGGTGTCCAATCAGTATTGTGCTTCCTGCGGTGCGATTCTTCAGGTTTCTACTGCCATGATTGAAGCGCAGCCCAAGGCGGCGGTCCCGTTGTACCATTCTTTTCAAAAACGGTGGCTGGTCATTTCGGTTTTCGCGCTGTTTGGATTCGCCGCGCTTTGTGCGGTGCTTGTGATGGTTATCGCGGCGTTTCTGTTTGATATGTCGGTATCAGATGTGGAATTCGGCAAAACCGGGGTGCAGACAACGGCCGTTCAGATACTGCTGCTTGCCATGCTGATTTTCTGCGCGGTTTTTTTTGGTGCCGGTGTACTCATCAGCAGACTGGCAAAAGATCGCAAAATGGTTGAAACCGCAGCGGCGTCCGTTATTATCTCTATTTTTATCGGCGTGTCAGGGAATATGATCAGTTCTGATTTTTTTATCGTCGCTTTGTTGCTCGGGCTTCCGGGAACGGTGGCGGTGGCCCTCGGGGCGCGTATCGGTGGAAAGCCGTTTGAGAGGAAGCAATGTTGAAAATTGCGCATCATATTGTGGTCGGCGCGGCGCTGTTCGCCTTGTGCGGGTTGTACGGAGGTGCGGCGTGGGCGCAGGATGAAGCCATCAGTTGGGAAACGGTGCGTCCGGACGATGATGCCGATGTAACGCCGGATTCGCCTTTGGTGGAGAGTCCCAAGGTGCATTATCACCTGGAGAAGGTGGTTATCCACGGAAACCGCAAGACCCTGCGGTCCGTTATTCTCCGCTATCTGCAGATACATCCCGGAGACCTGTTTTCGGCAGAAGACACCACCCTCGAAGAGTCCAAATATCGCATGCTGGCCAGCGGTCTGTTTTCAGCGGTATCGTTCGAATTGAAAAAGGGGTCCGCCAGGGGATATGTGGTGCTGGAAATCAAGGTAAGGGAACGCAATACGATTGTGGTGCGTGATTTGACGGTGGGAATGACGCGGATTGCGCCCCATTGGGACGACGTGGTGCCGTACGGGAGTATCGGCGTCGAAGAGCGTTCGTTTCTGGGCAGCGGAATTCAGGTGGGCGGAACGGTGGCGGCGAGTAAAGACCAGAGTGCGTATCGCATTTACTGGCGCGACGATCATTTTCTGGACTCCAAATTCGGGCTGCATGTGCAGGGGCAGTATGCGGAGGCCCAGGAGTATTTCGGAAATCATTACCTGCCCGGACCGGATGAAGAAACGACTTTCGGAACCTACGAGGTGCTCGATTACCGCCGCGCGGGATTGCGCCTCGGCACCGGTTACAACTTATTGTCCGATTATTTTTTTTGGTTTGACCTTCGGTTTGAAAATATTCTGGCGGAAGAGCCGCAGACGGTGGAGGGCACTCGGTATCAAACCCTGGTCGACGATGAACCGGTGGCCATCGGATACCTGCAGCCTGACGATTCTGTGTTAAGCAGTTTTCTGTTCGGATTTACCCGGGATACCACCAATCATCCGGTGCTGCCTTATGACGGATCGGTCACGCGGTTTTCGGTGGAGTTGTCACATCCCCTCTTCGCATCTGATTACGATTTCGTGAAATTTCAGCTTTCGCACACCACCTACTTTCCCTTCGGCAAACGGGGGCAGTCCATCAGTGTGGGCGGACAGGCGGGACTAATCAGCGGAAACGCGCCGTTCTTCGATCAGTTTTTCGTGGGCGATTATTCCGCCTTTGTGCCCGACCGGCAATTGGGACTCAATTTTTCCAATCTGCATCCGCAGATTCTGGATACCGACATTTCTGACATGTGGTACGAGGACATGGCGTTGAGCCTGAATACCGAATGGTCCCGGCCGATTTACCGGGGAAGCGGGTTTGTCTACGGTATCAACACATTCGTTCGTTTCGGTGTATATGGACTGGCGAGTACACAGCACGTGGACGGCAAAGATATCCCGGTGGATTTGACCGGTGATTTCGGATTGCGTATCGATACCAATGTCGGCATCTTTTCATTCTCCTTTGCCAGTGTGCTGCAGTTGATTCCCCCGATTCGGAAGGAGACCACCCAGTGAGGTTTGTGCGATATTCTTTTTTATCGTTGGTGGTTTTCTGGGCGTGCAGCCTCGGCGTGCAGCTTCTTCCGCGAATTGCGACCGCGCAGCAGGCGCCGATTCGGAAAGTGGGGGTGTCCAGCAACGACAGTCAGTTGCTGGTAACCTTCGGATACCGCGATGTGTTCACCCAGAAGATTCAGGAAAAACTAAAATCCGGTTTGCCCACCCGGTTGGTAGTTCAGGTTGCGGTCGAAAATGAGAACGGTAAACAGGTGGCGTTCTGGGCACGTACTGTACATGTGGTGTACGATTTGTGGGAAGAGCATTTTATCGTTACGTTGAAGGAGCCGGGGGGAAAGCGGGCCACCAAAGTCAAAACTGTGCGCGAAGTGATGCAGGCCGCGGGAGTGCTGTGGCGTACACGGATCGCCTGGAGCATGCCCCCGGGAAAATATCGGCTGAAGGTGGGGGTTGAAGCCAATCCGGTGTCTGAAAAAATGGTGCGTAACATTCAGCGCTGGATTTCGAAGCCCTCGGGCGGATTTCAGAACGCCGGCACGGGAACCAGCTACTTCGGCTCGTTTGTCGGCTACTTTGTGGATCGCAATATCGCCAAAGCTGAAAAGAGCATTCGTTTTGTCAGCCAGTGGTTTGAACTATGATCAAACGGCTTGACGTCAAATTTGTGCTGACATTGATTATCACGGCGGTGGTTCCGATTGTGGCGTCCATCTACCTGGTGACCGAAGCGGTGAAGACGTCCCTCGGCGTGGGCCTGAACAAAGATATCGCCGCCAGTTTGTCGAAAAGCGTGACGGTTCACAAAAATTATATCGAAGCCATCAAGGCGAATCATACCGGCGTCATGTTGCGTCTTTCGGATTCGGCGCGTCTGGCGCATGCCTGCGCGGCTTCTGACGAAGAACAGATTGAAACCGTATTGCGATCGTTTTTGGCATCTGCCTCCATAAAACAGATCTCATTGGCATTCGGAAATCGTGAACTGGTGGTGCAAAAAGCGATGGATGAGTCCAGGTATCGCTCGGTGACCCGTCAGAGTTCCCTGAAAAACGCGGTGTGCAAGAACGTGGAAGTCGTGTTTGCCGTAGATAGAGATATTACCGGCAATTTCAATGAGGCGGCACAGTACACCGAAACCTATGGGGCGTTGTTTCGTGCTCCTCGGACGTATCTCACCCGCCGGGTCATCATGATTTATGGTATTTTTCTCGGTCTCATTGTGATTATCAGCGTGTGGCAGGGCGTTTTCTGGACCCGCCGGTTTACTCGGCGACTGCATACACTCAACCTGGCGACCAAGTCTGTGGCGGAAGGGGATTTATCGGTGCGTGTGGATCCAGGAGGACAGGATGAAGTGGCGGAGCTCATCGGGTCGTTCAACACGATGGTCGATGAAATCGCGTCCACTCGTGCGCGTATTGAATATTTGCAGAAGATCAGCACCTGGCAGGAGATTGCGCGGCGGCTGGCACACGAAATTAAAAACCCCCTCACGCCCATTCATCTGGCGGCACAACAGCTGAAGAACAAGTACGATGCGAATGATCCGAAGTTCGGCAGGCTGCTGGAACAATCGGTCGATATCATTGAAGAAGAGGTGGTGACGTTGAAGCGGCTGGTGACCGATTTTTCCTCATTTGCCAAGTTGCCCCAGATTTCACCGAGTCCGGTGGAGGTGGGTGCGTTTTTAGAGGATTGTGAATCGTCGCTGGAATATATCGCTGAACAGAACGAACTGGAATTGATATTCGAGAAGCCCGCCGCAGGATTGATGGTTTCGATTGACGTGATGATGATGAAGCGAGTGGTCGACAATCTGATTCGTAACGCAGCCGAGGCAATGACGAATGCCGACGTGGAACATCCGAAAATTCGGGTTCGGGTGGAGAAAGTAAAAAAGAGCAATGAAGTAGCCATCCGGTTCGAAGACAACGGCCCCGGCGTGTTACCCGAGCATCATCCGTCTCTTTTTGAACCGTATTTCACCACAAAAGAAGAAGGAACCGGACTGGGACTTGCCATTTCGAAGAAAATTGTTTTAGAACACAACGGCGTCATCTGGATTGACGACGAGCAAGAGAAAGGGGCGTCTTTTGTGGTGCAATTGCCCCTGGTGAAAAAACCAAAGAAACGATAGAGATGACCCAACCAACGCATTCTTCTTCTCAACGTAAAATTCCCATGTCCCGAATCGCCGTGGCAGTCGCGGTGGTGGGTTTGTTTGTACTGGGTAGCTATCTGCTGCAGGATGGTCCCTTAAAATCCGGAACGGTTGCGCCCGCGTGGAAATTGTCGCGCGTGAACGGCGCCCAGGATGCGGTGTCGATGGAGGGGTTGCGCGGCAAAGTGGTGATACTTGATTTCTGGAGCACCAGCTGCCCCCCGTGTCTGATGCAGATTCCGGTACTGCAGCGCCTGCAGCAGCGGTTTCCCAATGACGTGACGGTCGTCGGTGTGGCGGTCGGGGGAGAAACCCCGGCGCAGCTTCAGCGGTTTGCCACTGCCCGAAAAATGACCTACGCGGTGGTTGCCGATCTTCGGGGGATTGCAGCGACCGCATACAATGTGAGCCGGTTGCCGACCCTCTTTGTGGTTGATCGAGACGGCGTGATTGCGGCCTCCCACGAAGGATTCTGGGAAGAGCAGTCGTTGCTTCAGGTGATTGCCGAGGAAGTGGGGCGGTAATGGAGTCGCTATATATTGCATTGCTTGGTGCGATTCAGGGGGCAACGGAGTTCTTACCCGTATCCTCGTCCGGGCATCTGGCGGCCGGTCAACTGCTGTTCACCATTGAGTCGCTGAAAAATCAGCCCCTGCTGCTGGAAATTTTGCTGCATTTGGCGACGTTGGTTGCGGTGATTGCGGTGTATCGCAAAGAGGTGTGGAGTTTGTTTGTGGGCGTAAAAAATATGGCGATGGCGGTTCCCGAGGGGCGGTTTCTCGATACGGTTCGAAGCGATGAACCGGCGAACCTGCTGGCGTTGCTTTTTGTGGCAACCATTCCCACCGGCGTCATCGGCGTGGTGTTTGACAAAACAGAGTTGGCCAAGACCGTTTCGGTCACACCGCTGTTTCTGGGCGTTTCGTTTTTGTGTTGCGCCGCCATTTTGGTGGCCAGCAAGTTCGGTAAAGAAAAAGAAATATCGCTCAGTTTTAAAACGGCGCTGGTCATCGGAATCGCACAGGGATTTGCGGTGATGCCGGGTATATCCCGCTCCGGAACCACTATCGCGGTGGCGTTGCTGCTTGGGATGAATCGCGAACAGGCCGCTCGGTTTTCGTTTCTGCTTTCCATTCCAGCCATCCTGGGGGCGGCGATTCTGGAGCTTGATGTGGACCAGCTGGCCGCAAGCGATGCGTTGGGTTCTATTGCCGGCGGCGTTGCGGCGGCGTTTCTGTGCGGACTGGGGGCATTGGTATTGTTGATTCGTCTGGTCAAAGCGGGCCGCCTCTGGCTGTTCGCGCCCTATGTGGCAACCGTGGGGGTCGCCACCATTTTGTTTCTGTAGTCGATATTATTTTGGGAACTACCGCTCATCCATTCCCCACAGGTCTTTGATGCCGAGGTGCTGGGTTGAAAAGCGTTCGCCTGAAAAATCGGGGGGGAGGGTGGCGTTCACGCAGCTGGTATCCAGGGGGGCCGCAGGGGATTGTACAAAATTCACGAATAGTTGAAGCCCGCAGTCGGTTATGGTGTTGTTGTTCAGATACGGCGTGCCGAGTGTGATATTGTGGGCGCCGTAGGGAAACTCCACGTAGTGCTGGTGCGGCCCGTTCACAATGGATTGCCAGGCGCGGGCATAGGAAGCCGGCGTGGCTGGGTCAAGTGCCCCTTGCATGATTAGAAGGGGAACGTCTGTCTGGGGAAATCGTTCCGCGTCGACGTCGTGATAGGACGGCAACTGGTCGCACCAGGCGTTCATCTCTTTTGCCCAATCTCCCGCAAATTGGGTGTGCCCGGTTACCTGTTCGAGAAAATCGTCCATCTGTTCGTTTTCCGCTTCGGGTTGCCAATAGCTTTCATTGCATACCCACGAATAGAACTTGGGTTGCCCGATGCTCGTTTTGTCTGTCCCGTTGGGAGGGCGTGCGATAAAGGGTTCCAGTATTTCCCGGTCAGATTCACTGCATCGCTGCAGGCGGTAGATAAACGCAGGAATAGTGGCATGGAGGGGCGAATAGTACAGCATTTGTTTGAACGTCTCGGCCAACTGCTCCCGATTCAGGTTCAGACCGCTGCAATGTCCGGACACAACGTGCCGGATTCTGTAAAGCGAGTTTGGAAAGAGGGGCACGTCAGATAATCGGAACGGCCGGTGCCATAGGCATCGAAGGTAAAGATTTCGGTATGGGGCAACACTTGATGGAGAAGTGCCAGCATCGGATCGAGCGCTTCTGTCCCGGGTTCCCCCACACCGCCCATAAACAGCCACAGCTGAGTATGAACCTTTGCATCCGGTGTGAGTCGCTTCACATAAATATTTCGAGTCTTTCCCTCGGCGTCGATGGGGTAGACCCGACAGGTTACATCAGCTGAAGCGGTTTGCGCAGATGTCTCACAGGGTTCCCATTCGAGCGGCAGATGCTTGGTGCATCCACACACAATCGTTGAGACGAAGAATGCGCATCCTATTTTTTTTAATGTATTTATCGCCACATCATTCCCTTACATGAATACCGCAGATAACAATTCTTCGAAAAATATATTTCAGAAATGGTTCTGATTTTTATTCAACACGGTGTGCTGCTGTTGAGGCACATTTTGCTTGGTTCATGCGCAATAAGTGTCCTCTGTACCGTTATTGATGGTGTACCCCTCATATTCATGTCACAATAAAGAGCACGTTTTGTCGTTGGGGGCAATGGTTGCAACCGCCCTAAGAAGGAAATTTGCATGAATCACACGATATGGAAACAAGCGATCGGCGCACTTTTGGCGGTGCTGTTGACGCTCGGAATGGCTGCTTGTTCAGATGATAAAAAAAGTCCCAAGTCGTTTGCGAATACCGATACCGATTCCACTCCGTCGACTGACGGCGATGCGGATAGCGATAGCGACAGTGATGCGGATAGCGATAGCGACGGCGATGCGGACGGCGATAGCGACAGCGATGCGGACGGCGACACCGATGTGGAAACCACAGTGCTGGAGCATATTTCCATTCAGGATATTGATTTGTTTCAGTCGGTACAGGTTCAATTGGTGCGAAGCCGACAGACCGTGTCATCGAATGTGCCCGTTGTTGCGGGGCGTGACGCCATGATGCGCATATATGTGGCTACCGATACCCAATGGCAGAATCAGAATATCATCGCACGTGTCACGTTAACTGCCGGAAGCGGCGACACCGATGTGTATGAGGCGTCTGCAAATATCAGCGGAAGTTCGTCTGAGAACAGTCTGTCCAGTACCATCAATATAGACATTCCGGCGGCAGCGATGCTGGTGGGAACCCGCTACACGGTGGAGCTGCTTGATGCGGAGGAACGGGTGTCGGTGGGTACCGAAGATGCGACCCGGTGGCCAACCAGCGGCGAATCCGCCATGACCCTTCAGGTGACGGGCGGTCCGCTGCGTGTGGTGATTCTGCCCATTCGCTGGCTGAGCGACGGATCCGGGCGTCTGCCTGAAACCACGGATTCCGCTTTGGCGAGTATCGAAAACGCCCTGCACACGTTGTATCCAATCAGTGAGCTGTCGCTCGAAGTGTCGGCGTATCCGATGGATTGGTCCGGCGCATTGGATGCGGACGGGAACGGATGGGAGACATTGCTCAACGAGGTGACCAACCGCAGAGCAACAGACGGCGTGGACGGCGATGTGTATTATATGGGGCTGTTTTGCCCGATGGAAAAATTTTACGATTGGAATGATCCTGAAAATTCATTCTGCAACTATGCCTGTGTGACCGGTCTGAGCTGGCAGGTGACCGCTATCGGTGACAGCTATCTTCGGGCGAGTATCGCGCTCGGATATGAAGATCCGGATACTCCGGTCACTGTGGCCCACGAGCTTGGGCATGCTCATGGACGGCTGCATTCCCCTTCAGGCGGGGCCGACTATGTGGATTCCAGTTATCCGGTGAGCGACGGCACCCTCGATGTGTTGGGGTATGGAACCCGGCAGGAGCAGCTCTTCATTGCAGACCAGTACTTTGATTTTATGGGATATGATTATCCACAATGGGTGAGCGCCTATACCTACAGCGCGCTGTTTGATACTATCACGGCGGTGAATGCGGCCTTCCGATATTTGACACCAACACCCAAAGCGCCGCCCACCATCTGGCGACAAATCCTGATAGCCATGGACGGAACCGGTTCGTTCGGTATCGAAATCGCCCTGCCAAAAGCACCGTCGGGCGATGCCGTGGAAGTTGATCTGTACGATGCAGACAATAGTCATATAGGTACGGTGACCGGTTATTTCACCGCGTTCGCCGACCAGCCGGGCGGCGCGGTCTGGTTTGCGTCCACCTTTTCCGACGCGACGATTGCAGTGATTCCCGAGATGGAACTGCGCGTCGAATAGCTGTTTTCAAAAAGAATCCTTTTGCTGGCGCGTATTTAGAATTTCATCAACTCATCGATTATTCGTTTGGCCCATGGTGATGCCGTACAGATCTGCTTAGCAGTCAGCTTTTTCAGTATTTTGAACGAGTGTTCGTCTTTGAGCCAAATGTTCCCATGGCTTCCAATCTTTTGGTTCGCCCTGCTGAAACATAGAATCCACGGAACCGAGTATTATCGGGTGGTCTTTCCCAAGTGGGAAACCGAGAACAGCAACAGCGAAAAGTTTCAGGGGGTCGCCGCCCCGACGGCGGTGTCATTTTGATTCGGAATACCTCTGCGCGATGAGAGACGTAGAAAAAGATATTGTCATCTGACTGAGCGAGAATCACTGCAGCCGCCTGAGGGCGAAACTGTTTTTCTTGAAAGATCTTTCGGTGCGATGCTGCGTCTGTATCTTCAATCTCCCGGCGGTGGGAGACTTCTATACGATACATGAAGGAGTCGAAAATGAGGGATGCAAATACACGTTTCCTATGGGCGCTGCTGTGCGCTGGAATATGGCTGGTGACCACGGCTGCAATGGCCGGTGACGACGATGACGATTCTTCGGCGGACCCGTTGGGCGGCATGGAGTCGCTGGATTTGCGGGTATCTCCAAAAATGAAAATGCGAATGCCGGTACCGTCTGCACTGATGGCCGAGATGGATATGGGGGTGACCCCCGGCGGTGCGCAGGATATTTCGGTGTTTCGCGATCAGGTCGCAAGCGGCAGCGTACCCCATCCGAATACCCTCACACCGGAGGGACTATTTTCAGAACACGATTTGCCGATTGACGATGTCATTTGTCGGCAGACCATTTGTGTGTCTGGGCAGACCACCACGGCCAATATTCTGGTGCAGCCGGAGGTGAAATATCTGGCGCAGCTCGGGTTCTCATCGAATTTGAACGCGGCCACCTGGAAGCGCGCGCCCCTGAATTTGGTGGCTGTGGTGGATACATCGGGGTCGATGGGGGGAGAACCGTTGATGACCGTTCGTGCGAGTCTGATGCAGGTGGCCGCGCAACTCGGCAAAGATGATCGCCTTTCCATTGTTCGATACGCCGATGGGGTGCAGGTGGTGCTGCAGCCCACCGCCGGAAATCATACGGCGGCGATTCGCAAAGGAATTGAGCAACTGTACAGTTCCGGTTCGACATACATGGAGGAGGGTCTGAAAAAGGGATTCGAAGTGGCGCAGCAGAGCGCAAAATCGTTTGCCGGGTCGACCCGGGTGATGCTCTTCACTGACGAGCGTCCCAATGTGGGCGCCACCGATGCGGGCAGTTTCATGGGGATGGCACGCGCCAATTCTCGAAAAGGCATCGGCATGACCACGATTGGGGTGGGCGTTCATTTCGGGGCAGAGCTCGCCACCAAAATTTCGAGTGTGCGCGGGGGCAACCTGTTCTTTTTTCCTTCAGTTGATGAAATGAAAAAAGTATTCACCGAAGAGCTGGATACCATGGTTACTGAGATGGCGTACAACATGAAGCTGGTAGTGGCGCCCACCCGGGGCATGAAAATCGCCGGGGTGTACGGGGTTCCCGGCGAACTGCTCATCTGGGGAAAGAACGGCGAAATTGAACTCGAAGTGGAAACCCTGTTCCTCAGCACCAAGAAGGGGGCAATCTATGTGGCGTTTGAGTCCGACAGCCGGCTGGGACTGCCGCGAAACAGCGCCACACCGGGCAATGATATCGGCCGTGTGCAAGTTACCTACACGGGCACTGACCAGAAGAAATATCAGTCGCAAGTGGTGTTCCGTCTGGCCAAGCCGTCGGCCATTTCGTCGGGATTGTCGCGGGGGCTGCTATTGGTGAATCAGATTACCTCGATTCGGAAAGCGGCATCTCTGCATCATGAAAAAAATGATCAGGCAGCCGCCTATCGGGTGATAAAAAATTTGGCATCTCTGTTCCGATACAACACCGACGAAGAGCTTTCTAACGAAAAAGAACTAGTCTTCGCCCTCGAAAACACCCTGGCCAAAATGTCGGGTCACCACGGCGAACCCGCCCATAATCACACCAACCCGGTGACGGGACTACCCGCGAATTGAAAACGATTGCTTTGTGATGTGATACATATTTATGCATGAGAACCAGCATAGATATGCCAGATCATTTGTTCAAGCGCGCTAAGCAGGAAGCCGCGAAGCGAAACACCATATTGCGGCGGTTGGTTGTCGATGCGTTGGGGCAAAGTTTGTCAAGCCTTCAGAGGTTTTTTGTCTGCGGGATGCTTCGGTGGGGAATCCGGTTGAAACGGAAGGGGCAACTGTCAGCAATGAAACCATCAACCCGTTGATTGACGAACAGCGCGAAGGTCCATTTACCCGATGATTGCGTTGGATACGAATATTCTGGTGCACGCGCATCGCAAAGATGCGTTGTTGCATGAAAAAGCCAACTCTGTATGTGGCAAACCTGTGAACTTTTCAGTAAAGGGAGTGAACATGAATAGCAGAATTCTTTTTTTACTTTGGGTATTTTCGTTACTTCTAATTGGAACGGATGCAATGTCAGTAGCGGCGGCACCATCGAGGTGGTGTGTCCCACCCAGGCGCCATCGGGTCCGTTCGATACGGACGGCACAGCGGAATTGAACGGGGGGACCGTTGCCGTGAACGGATCAATCGTCACTGAAATCAGCGAAGGCGGAAGGTTCTGATTCTTCTGCACCGGACGCTCAAAAATTCTGCTCGACCCCATCGTTGAATTCGCATATGATAATTGCATAGGAAAACGATTATATACTCGATTATCACCTGTTTGGTTGACAAATGCTGCTGCGACAAAGGAGTCTTTGTGTATAAAAAATCAACTTCCGCAATTTTACTATCTGTTGTGGTTCTATCTGTATTCATCGTGATGTATGCGACTAAAAAAGAAACCGTTTTTGATACAACCTACACATCAGATTTTACTCTTGAAGTGGAATATGGCGATACCATGCCGACCGGTGATCCTCAGAGCCAGATGCTGGATGTGAAGTATGTTGTGATAAATGGATATCATATTGATATTTTAAATGCGCGACATCTGGAGAAAGACGTGTGGCAACTGCAAACTACTGACTTGGGAATGATCAAATTGAAAACAGGATCCGGCGAAACTGCGGGTCTGCCTCAGGTGTCTTTGACCAGTAATCAGAGAGGTATTCTATTGGCAAACATTGAGCGAGCCACTCGACCGTCTGAAATTCTGCGGCGTGAAATCAAGCAGCTTTCACAAGAGATGTATCACAAATCAAATGATATACGCGCAGTCGAGCGGCAGATAGCGGCCAAGCAGAAGGAAAACAAACGGTCGAATGAGTTGATAATAGAACAGTTGGAAGATGAAATTTCGGCTATCGCGGAGGAACGACAGTCCATAGATATGGAAGTCTCCACCAAAAAGGTTCAGTTGCGCGACGCGTTGGCACAGGAGTTACAGCGCAAAGTCAGCATGAAAGAAGTAGATGATTTCATTGACGGCAGAAAGAGTTGATGCTGAATATTTTTCCAGAGGGCAAATACTGTCTTATTGGTTGCATGACTGAATCAGACTTTCAAAATCTTCATAGAGAGGGAACCCTTTAGACGTTCGTGGTGCACGTGTTTTGTGCGTCAGTGCCTTTGGAAGCAGCTGCGTCAGGTATTCAAATAGCAACTGTATGTTTTCGGACAAATTATTTCGATATAGTGCAGCTGGCAAAAGAGTATTGAACTTCAAACGTTCGCAGTCGACGATGAAAATGAAGTTATGCTCAGGGGTATTGCGATCATTTCGAACCAGAGAAATCACTTTTGCTGTCCGGCGACCGCTTCCTGCAAAATGCAAGGCAGCACC
>JAFGXQ010000037.1 GCA_016936575.1 Deltaproteobacteria bacterium | reverse complement strand
GCTTTTTTAGCCACTTTTTTCTTTGCTACTTTTTTCTTGGGGGCGGCTTTTTTAGCCACTTTTTTCTTCGCTACTTTTTTCTTCGCAGCAGTCTTTTTCGTTTTCGTGACCGGCTTTTTAGCGGCCGCTTTCTTTTTGGTAGCCATTGTTGGAACCCTCCCTGTTGGCTGACTTTACATTGGATTATGTAGTTAATCCGTCCTGTTGTCAAATAAAAATCATTAAAATAGTATTAAATTATATATAATTTACGTTCATTTTATACTTATTTAACGCTAATTATATGTCAATTTAGTGCTCATTATCCAAGATAATACAATAATTACAATATGATACAGCAACAGAAGAATAATGTAAAAAAATTGCATGCTTTACTTTTTCAATGTTTTCGCGCTTTCCAGTAATTTGTAACTCAACATACACACTTTTCCACACCCCAAATGTAGAAATCCTGTTTTTCCCTGATTTCGGATTATATCTTGACGAATGTTCAACTCAATCCGTTTCTCCGCCTTTTCGCGATGAGAATATAGCTTTTCAGGTACCTGTTTTTGGTTTGCTATGGTACGGTTCAAAAGTTTAGTGGTTCACTAGTTGATTTAAAGGAAGTTGTTATAAACAAAGCGGTATCGTGTTTGGAGTCTTTATGAACGACGAGAATGGAACAAACGGAAACCAATCCCAGCAAAATGGGGACTACGGCGCAGAAAAAATCAAAGTGCTTCACGGGCTTGAAGCCGTTCGCAAACGTCCCGGAATGTACATCGGCAACGTGGAGTCACCTGAGGGGTTGCACCACATGGTATACGAAGTGGTGGACAACGCCATCGACGAACATCTTGCCGGGCACTGCGATACCATCACGGTGATTATTCAATATGATGGCAGCGTATCTGTAGAAGACAACGGACGCGGCATTCCCACCGAAATGCATAAAGAAGAAAATAAATCCGCCGCAGAAGTGGTCATGACGGTTCTGCACGCCGGTGCGAAGTTTTCGGACGAGAGCTATAAATACTCCGGCGGACTTCACGGCGTTGGTGTTTCTGTTGTAAATGCGTTGTCAGAATTTGTTGCGCTTGAAGTCTGGCGCGACGGCGCAGCCTGGTACCAGGAATACTCAAAAGGCATTCCGACAACCGAATTTAAAAAGATAGGTCCGTCGTCGAAACGCGGAACCAAAATCACATTGAAACCAGACCCGGAGATTTTCCCGTTCAAGGATTTTTCTTTTGAAACGCTTTCCACACGTCTTAGAGATTTGTCATTTCTGAACGCCGGCGTGCGAATCATCATTCGCGATGAACGCGGTGAAAAGAAAAAAGAACACGACTTTTTTTACGAAGGTGGGATTCAATCTTTCGTCAGTCACTTGAGTGCAAATAAAACCTCTATACACGAGGAACCGATTTTCGTTTCCGACAACAAGGATGATATCATTGTTGATGTCGCTATGCAGTGGAACGATTCCTACCAGGAAAACATCTTCTGCTACACCAATGCGATTTTCAACCGAGACGGCGGAACCCACTTAACCGGATTCAGGTCAGCACTGACCCGTACCCTGAATTCATGGGCTGTCGAAAACAAACTCATTAAAGAAAATCAAAGCCCACTGTCGGGAGAAGACGTGCGCGAGGGACTGGTAGCGGTCATCGCGATAAAACACCCCGATCCGTCTTTCAACAACCAACCCAAAGAGAAATTGATTAACAACGAAGTCAACGGCATCGTGCAGGCGATTATCAATGAAAAACTCGGGTTCTTCCTGGAGGAGAATCCGAAAATCGCCCGTCAAATTCTCGAAAAGGCCATTCGCGCCGCGCGCGCCAGAGAAGCCGCACGCAAAGCCCGTGAGATGGTCAATCGAAAAGGCATTCTCGAAGGAGCATCCCTTCCCGGAAAACTGGCAGATTGCCAATCGAGACAGCCGGCGGAATGCGAGCTGTATATCGTGGAGGGTGATTCGGCGGGTGGTTCGGCCAAGCAGGGTCGAGAACGACGCAATCAGGCCATTTTGCCGTTGCGCGGAAAAATCTTAAATGTGGAAAAGGCGCGTCTCGACAAAATGATCGCGTCTGAAGCCATCGCGAACCTGATTACCGCACTCGGCACCGGAATTGGTGAAGAAAGTTTCAACCTGGAAAAACTTCGATACCACAAGGTCATTATCATGACAGACGCAGATGTGGACGGCGCTCACATTCGCACGCTGCTGCTGACGTTCTTTTTCAGACACATGAAAAAGTTAATCGAAGATGGTTATCTGTATATTGCGCAACCGCCTCTGTACCGACTGAGAAAAGGAAAACGCGACGTATATATCAAAGATGAAAACGCTTTCGTGGAATTCCTGATTTCGGCAAGTTCCGACAACCTTTCTCTACTCGATGATTCGGGTTCACCCGTTCCGTCCGATGTGTACGAAGCCGCCGTTCGCGCATCAAAATCCCGTCGTCAGATTCTCGATCGGATTGATCAATTCAGTGACGCGAAAATCGCTTCATATTTCAGTTACGCGGGGCTATCCCATACCGACTTGGAAAACCGCGAAAAAACGGAAGCGGCAGCAAGGGAAGTGGCCGCCTCACTGGGCCTTCGCGAAGAAGCGATTACCATTCAAACCGACGACACCCATGGCGGATTCAAGTTCCGTATCGACCGCGGTGCAAATGGGAATACCCAGCTGATTGATTTTGACTTCCAGTTCTTTTCTTCACCGGAATACAAAGATCTTCAGAAAAGCAAGAGCGCCATCGACAGTTATGGGGACGGACCTCATAAAATACAAATCGATACCAACATCACCGAGATAGAAAGTATCGATGATCTGTGGCCGTTGGTTCAGGCCAACACTCAAAAGGGAATGAATATTCAGCGCTACAAAGGTTTGGGTGAAATGAACCCTGAGCAGCTCTGGGACACTACTATGAATCCCGATACGCGCACATTACTCAAAGTCACCATGGAAGATTTTGCCGATGCCGACGAAGTGTTCTCGGTACTGATGGGCGAACAGGTCAATCTGCGCCGCGAATTCATCGAAGACAACGCTCTTTCTGTTCAAAACCTCGATATTTAATTTTTCTCTCCCATGTCATCATCTGCCCCTTTTGTCGTTTTCGGTTCGCATATCGAAGGCGGTGCCATGCTGCAAATGAACAACGCAACGAGTCTTCCGATTTCTGTTCGCGGCGCCCTGATGTCCGATGCCCACCAGGGATACGGGCTTCCCATCGGCGGTATTCTCGCCACGCGCAATGCGGTGATTCCGTATGGCGTAGGCATGGATATCGCATGCCGCATGTGTTTGTCAGTTTTATCGCTTCCGCTTGCAGCCCTTGCCAAAAAAGAAAATAGGCTGATTCGCGCTATCGAAAAAGAAACGTCTTTCGGTGTGGGAGCGGTATTTACCGAAAGAAAACAGCATGCGGTGATGGACATGGATTGGCAGTTTTCAGAAACCACAAAAAAGCTGAAAGACGAAGCGTGGTCCCAACTGGGTACCAGCGGGAGTGGAAATCATTTTGTTGAATTCGGCCGACTGCAGGTTACCGAAAGCGGCGCCGGAATTTTGAAGGGAACATACCTTGCGCTTCTCAGCCATAGTGGAAGTCGCGGTCCCGGCGCACGCATCGCCACACACTACAGCAATTTGGCGACGGCACTGCATCCCGAGCTTCCCAAACACCTAAGGCACCTGGCATAGCTGGACGTCCACAGCGAACCGGGAATCGAATACTGGCAGAGCATGGAACTGATGGGCGAATACGCGCGCGCCAATCACCAGTTGATTCACGATGGCATTGCGCGTCACCTCGGTGCCGAACGAATCTGGCACCTGGAAAACCATCACAATTTTGCATGGAAGGAATTCCACGATGGGCAGGAGGTTATTGTTCACCGCAAAGGCGCCACCCCCGCAACGACCGATTCACTCGGCATTATTCCCGGTTCAATGACCGCTCCAGGGTATGTGGTTCAAGGGCTTGGCAACGCCGAGTCTCTCCATTCCGCCTCCCACGGCGCCGGAAGAAAAATGAGTCGGAAGGCAGCGCTGAAGCGGTTCTCCCGAAATGACCTGAAAGAAGTGCTGAGAAAGAATCACGTCACATTGATATCCGGTGGCCTGGATGAAGTACCGATGGCGTACAAGAATATTGACACGATGATGAATGAACAGAAATCGCTTGTTCACCCCATCGCACGGTTTCAACCGACCATCGTAAAAATGGCACCCTAAATTGTGCAGTTGGGGGCCGGCCAACCTGTGATAACATAGAAAAAACGGAGGTGACATCATGCGACATATCGCGTTGAATACGGGACTGAATATGGTATCGCACGCATTGCGGTGGATGCATCCCTTCCGGGTGTTCGTATTCGCCGGCATCTTTCTGGGCGCGCCGAACGCGGTTGGCCAAATCATCGATGACTTTGAAGGGGATTCGCCCTTGTCCGCCTGGACTTTTTTCAACGGTGGCGAGTTTCCCGGCGCGATGGGTTCCATTGCAGTTGGCCAGGGAATGGAAGGTCAGGGGGCGGTTCTCACATACGATTTTACCCAGGGCGGACGATACGTTCAGATCAGTCGCACGCTCCAGAATGTGTCAGCAGAAGATACACTACTCATGTATATTCAGGCCGACATACTCACTCAGCTGACGTTCCGCGTGACCGATGCCACCGGTCAGACCATTCAATATCGTCCGAATCTGACTTTTGAAGCGATTGCCTGTGAAACGTGGTGCCCGCTTCTTTTTTCGTCAAACACAACCCGGCTGGACTATTGGGGCGGTGCAGAAGACGGCGTGCTCCACGATAGTATTGTTTCATTTGCCATACTCGCAAGTATCAGCGACTATGCGCCTCTTGCCGGCGACATCGGAATTGACAATTTGCAGCGGTTGTCTACAGAGACATTTTCAATCGACCCTGAAGTCCTGGGCACTTCGCTTTCTGCGGCATCAGAAAACTTCTTTGACCGGTTCTGCGTGGCGGCCCATCAAATGGCAGATGAAACCGCGTTAGATGCGCTACAATCTTTGGGCGTTCGATGGGTACGCACCGACATGTGGTGGAATTCAGTGGAAACCGAAGTCGGTGTGTACAACTTTTCACAGTGGGATGCGGAGCTGCAGTCACTGGAAGAGCGCGGCATGGGCGCCGTTTTTCTGTTGAACTACGGAAACGATTTGTACGGCGGCGGCCCACCGACATCGGCGATAGCGTTGGATGCCTACGGCGCATACGCACAGGCCGCCGCCGCATACTTTGTCGGCAGACCCGTAATCTTCGAAGTATGGAACGAACCCGACGGCCCCAATTTCTGGCCTCCGGACGGAAATCAACCGCTGGAGTACGCGACCTTGCTCGACCTTGCCATTGATCGGATTCGAGGCGGCGACCCCAACGCACAAATCAGCACCGGCGGCATTTCATAGTTTTTCTGGGAATACATTAATGCCGTGCTGAACACCCGAGCGGCCACAAACGCAAATTTTTTCGGCGTACATGCGTATGGCAGCACCCCTCCGGAACGCATCGTCGGAAATGTGCTGACCCTAAGAGAAATGCTGTTGCCCTACTTCGACACCCCGCCGCCGGTAATCAACACGGAATGGGGGTTTTCGGCGTACGGACTGGGAACGGACGGTCACAGCGACGATGCCCGACACAGGCAGGCCGTTCTCGGCACGCGCGCGTTATTATCAGCATGGGTTACCGGCATGCCTGTCACCACATGGTACGATATGAAAGATGATTGTGACGACCCGAACGACAACGAATGCAATTTCGGCCTGCTCGACGTGAACAATTCACCCAAACCGATTTATCACGCGTTTGCCACCCTGCGGGATGCAGCAACCCAGCACACGCTGAATGCAATTCTCTCTAACGGCACCGGCCCCCATATGCTGCGACTTCAGGGCACAGACGAAATCATCATCATTGCATGGCTATCACAGCCGGGTGCTGAAATATCAATTCAAACGCCCCCTCCGCTTGCGGCGTGGGATATGTACGGAAATTCAACTGATATGGGAGAGTTGTTTCTGCTTCGCGAAGCTGACGGCCCTATATATCTTCGTTACCAGCAGCAATCCGACGCTGATACAGACGACACCGCCAGCGATGGTTCATCCACGCGTGATAGTGAACAATTGCCTCAAGATGCGAACAACGGGTCCCCAGACAGCGGCTGCGGATGTGAGACGGCCGCCCAATCCGCTGCCCAATCCGCTGCTCCGACGATACTGTTGCTCATCGCCTTCTCTGTTATTTTGCTGATACGCCGTTTCGCCGAATAACGGTTTTTCTTTCAATTTTTTTGTTCTCCCAACTTTCAAACGGAATAGCTTCAGCCATACAGTTGTTTTTACAGCGAGGTTTAAAGCTGTCCTGTTGAAGGCAGATCATAAAAACGGCGTGTTCACCATCACGCTGCCGAAACAATAGACCTCAAAGTTAGTTTCCCAAAAAATACCTAAGCGTCGCTAATTTCGGTACAATCAAGAAAATCGAAAAACACGTGTATCGTAACAAAGGAAAATACAATGAAAAAATGCGCCTTGTTTCTATTGGCGGCCGGTTATCTGCTGTCTTGCACAAACGATGATACATCTGGTTCTCTGGCGGATTCAGACAGTACCGACAATGACCACTCAACCGACTCAGAAACCGCAGCTGACAGCCAACCGAGTGACACAGACACGTCGGTGTTTTTTATAGAACATATGCTTCAGCCCCCGGATGTGCCCGACTGCACAGCCACCGTCGATACACCGATCGCCACAGAAATCACAGCAGATTTATCGATAACGCAAACGCTGGCAGCATTTTTTCAGGTTGTCAACACCATGGTATCAGTCGAAGATGGAAGCAATTCCATTCAGGCTGAAACCAACTCTGTATTAATGGACGGATACACCATTACACCCATTCATTTTCCGCCCGGATACACTGCAGATGTTGAACAAGTCGAACTGGCAACAATGTTTTCACCCGATTCTGCTGAAGTGATTCCAATAGATGTTCTGACCCCTCAAATGATTGCGACGCTGCAGACCATTGCAGGTTGTCCTCCACTTTCGGCTGCGCTTTCGACGCTCTCTATTGAATTGTCATCGTCCATCCAAACCGACACCGTTTTTTCCGGCGACACACCATCAAATGAACTCGGCAACAACGTTCTGTCGATACAAGTACAAATACAACTCCACGGGCACACCCAAGGCGGAGCTGACGTCACCACGCCGCCTTTCACCGTACCGATTCATCTGTACTGCGGCCCGGAAGATGGATTCAATGCGTGCACCGAAGACCCCTGCGCGGCGTTCTGCGCAGATGCCCTACCTCCCACCTGTGTACCGGGCGTGCATTCCCGGACCACCTGCGATGCGTATCTGGCGAACGAAGACTTGTGCACCGCCTATTGCCAATAATTTTTTTTCGCGACTATTTGCCGACCGGCGCGGTGGTTAAACCGAAGCCCAGGGGAAACAGGGGGTCGTACTCGGAATCGCCCTGGTTAAGGGGCAGCTGCGACACCTCTTTCGGCCAGGAATGCGATAACGTACCTGAAAACGGCGCGTCACCGAACAGCACGTCGGTCATTCCATCACCCTCAGTGCCTGGAAGCCATGCAGCAACAAACGCATCGGCCGATTCCAGTTGTTCATTCACAATCATGGGACGCCCCGAAAAAAGAATCACCACAAACGGAATGTTCGCTTTTTTCATGTTGGCCACGGCTTGCTGGTCCTCGTCATCCAGCACCAGATGCTCACTGTCTCCGCGCCACTCGGCGTAGGGATATTCACCGACCACCACAATGCCCACCTGTGTATCTTCGGGCACTTTGCCGGCATCTTTCGAATGAGATACATTCTGCTTACCTACCACCTGGGTTACCGCGTCCAGTACAGTGGTTCCCTCTGCGCGACTCCCGGCACCCATCCAGGTAACCGTCCATCCGCCGCATTGTTTATCGAGATTGTCAGCGCCGGAACCGGCCACATGCACCTCGGTGTCTTTTTTGAGGGGCAGCAAGTCCTGTTCATTTTTCAGCAGCACCAGGGATTTCGCCACCGCGCGTCGGGCCACCTGGCGATGCGCCGGAGACCCCACGTTTGCCAGCAGCGTTTCATCGGTCCGGGGCGAATAGTTCTCTTTAAAGAGCCCCATCTCACACTTTACCGTCAAAATGCGACGCGCGGCGTCGTCCACCCGCTCCTGGGGAATGCGGCTCGGCACCGCGGCGTCAATCACTTCGATGAATTCTTTGTAGCGATCGGGAATCATCACCATATCAATTCCGGCATTCACCGCGGTTTCCACATCGGTGGTGAAGTTCCCTTCAATGTCGTCGATGCCCTTCCAGTCTGAAATCACAAACCCATTGAACCCCAGAGTGCCCTTCAAAATATTCGTTAGCAGATTGCGTTCACCGTGCATTTTTCGCCCATTCACGCTGCTGTACGAAACCATGATGGAACCGACGCCGGCTTCGATGGCCGGAATATACTGCGACACCGCCACCCGCCAGAACTCCGCATCGCTCAATTCGGTATTTCCGCGATCAAGCACCGCCGCTTCCATGTGAGAGGTTCCGTATGTGGTGGCACCGTCACCGGCAAAATGTTTGGCACAGGCCAATGCCGATTCATCGGTGCCGCCCAATCTGTCGCCCTGAATACCGCGAACCATCGCCGCACCGTACCTGGCCGCCAGCTCGGGTGTTTCACCGAATGCCTCGTAGGTTCGCCCCCAGCGCTCGTCACGCGCAGCGGCCAGCACCGGCGAAAACGCCCAGTCCACGCCGCTTCCCAATGCTTCAAGCGCGGTAATGCGACCGGCTTCAGCCACCAGCGCCTCATCTCCGGTACACCCAAGCCCGATATTGTGGGGGAACACCACCGCATCCTGACTTTTGCCGTTGCCGTGCACCGCATCGATACCGAAAATGAGTGGAATCTTCAGTTCGCTCTTCATTGCTTCGGCCTTCATCTCATCAATGTACGCCGCCCAATTCGCCGCCAAGGGATCTTTGCCGGGAGGAAAATCGCTGCCGCCCGCCAACATGGAGCCGATGTGGTAGGTAGCCAAATCTGTTTTTTCCTGAAGATACCGCATGGCGACCTGGGCCATCTGCCCCGCCTTCTGCGCCACGGTCATTTTCGCCACGTATTCATTCGCCAACGCCACGCATTCTTCACTGGGCTGCCAAGGGACGATATTCACCTGGGACGGCGCCTCAATCTCTTTTCCCAATGTCAACACAGGGCGCTGGCTCACCACCTGCGTCGCGACTTCCACCCGTGGTGCAGGAGCGGTTTTCGGCGTCACCGCCGGTCGACATCCTGAAAAAACCGGTACCAGCAGCACCAACGCAGTCATCCAATACACACGTACGCAATGTTTCATTCATTTTCCTTTCGGTTTCCACCCCAAAATACGACCAGTATGGTGTACCCACGGCGAGGAAACAGCTCAACCGATAATACTTGCCGATTTGTCATCAGTCATTATTTTATCATTACTATGAAAAAATGGATTCAACGTCACGCCCAAACGTATCATCGATCCACCGACAGCATGAAACAGTTCTACGAACGCATTCATGGACTGTACTGGTTCGTCGAAAAATACATGGGGCATTGCCTCACCGACGTCATGAGCGAGTTGTCGGCGCGAATTCCGCTTTCCGGCCGTCTGACCGCCCTTGAATACTGTTGCGGGTCCGGTCTGCTTACAATTGAACTGTCGCAGTATTTCGAAGCTGTTACAGCCAGGGACCTGTCCCCGAAAATGCTGGCGCGCGCCCAAAAACGCACGGCCCGAAAATCGAACATCTCATTTTCGGAAGGCAACGTACTGCACATCGATGACCCGGACAGCTGTGCGGACTATGCATTCATCTCGTTCGGCCTCCACCTGTTTTCCCCCACCGACCGCAAAGAAATTTTACGACAGTTGTTGCGCACCGCCCGCAAGGAAGTCATTATCATTGAACACCTTCCCAAAGTCGAGCTGCTGGTGGCACTGGCGGAGTGGCTGGAGGGGAGCCACTACTTCGATTTTGTGAACACCGAATGGCGCAAAGTAGCCGATGAACTGAATGCCCATGTGGATCGCGACATCATCTGCAAAATGCAGGTCCAGCGCTGGCGATTGAACAGCTCCCGTTGAAAATGTAACAGACGAGTCATCTCCGTTTCAGATGGGATTTACGAAGGCCCGCGCCCACCAGAGCCGCTTCGAGCAGCAGCAGCAGCATACCGGCCAGCAGAAGGTGCGACCAGATGGGCAGTTTTCCTTTGAGGGCGGTGTACATATCTTTGTCGTCACGCGAAACCTCACCCGATTGCTTCATCTTTTTCGACAAATCCGATTCGGTCTTCGCCACATTGGCCACAAACGCCGAAGAAGGTAATTCGCTGAGACCGCCGAAGCCCGGCATTTCGCTCCATATACGATAAGAACCGGGAACCGTTGTGCCGTTGAACCAGATGCGGGTTCGATTCGTCAGTCTGTGAGCGGCGTACACCGTTCGCTTTTTCTGCGGCGACGACACAATCAACTTTTGCATCCCTTCCACCACGGCCAGCGGAACCGGTGTGCCCACATCTATCGCCCGTGGTTCCCGATGTGCCAGGCTACGCGACAGATACCGGGTGGCCCGTTGAACCAGCGGCAGGTACCCGGGACGAATCGGCAAATCGGTCCAGTCCCGATCAATTGTGGTTGTCAGCAGCAGCACCGTTCCTTCCGACACCTTGCGTTCCAGCAGCAGCGGTATGCCGTCATCGAGCTGAGCCAGCACCTTCCGTTCCACCGTCGGATTGGGCTCCAGCAACAGATGTCCGGCGACTTCGGTTTTTTCCAGACCGGTACTGTCTTCATCCAACGTCTGAAAAATCGGATGCGTCAACGCCACGGCGCCCATGTGGTAAGGCGTTTTTTTATCGCTGCGGCGTACCCCGGTTATCTGGGCGGGCAGTATCGGCTGCAACGGGGTCCAGGAATCCCCTTCCGCCGCCGAGATGAACAACCCGCCGCCGTCTTCCACATATGCCACCAACCGCTCGCCCAGCCCGGTGGACAACCGCTTCACCCCCGCCAGAAAAATCACATCATACCCTTCGAGGGGGGTCACCTTCGCAATTTCGGGCTCCAGCACCAGGGTATGAATCGGCACTTCCCCTCCCATGGGAGTTTCAAGCGCTTTTTGCAGATAGAAGACTTCG
Organism: Deltaproteobacteria bacterium; assembly: GCA_016936575.1. GTDB lineage: Bacteria > Myxococcota_A > Polyangia > JAAYKL01 > JAAYKL01 > JAFGXQ01. The sequence goes on along the minus strand of JAFGXQ010000037.1, from coordinate 6,447 downwards.
TCCAAGTATGAACCGGGGCGACTGTCGCCGTTTATCACCAGCACATGAATGGCACGACGCACATTGGTCGCCAGGTACCTGATGTTATCGGGTGTAAACTCATCATCGTCGATTTGCACCCAACCGAAATGTACCCCCTTGTCATCGAAGCGATGCTGAAATTCTTTGACCGCCGTCTGCCGGGGTTTCACCGTCAGCGTGCCTTTGGCCGCGGGCTTGTTGTCGAGTGACAGAGACACATCCAGTTTTTTTTCGGTATCTCCAAAATTGGTAATGGTTGCGCGAATGGCCACCTCACGCGCCTTATTCTCACCGGACGGACGGACATCAATTCGAGATACCGCCACATTCGAAGAGACCCGAGTTTTCGGCGCGACCCCCAAAATGCGCAGTGTACTCTGCACATTTTTCACCGTTTCCGGCAACACGGGCTGCGCCGACAAATCCGTGATCAGCAGAATTTCTTTTTGTGCCGCACTCGACTTATCGAGCAACTGCTGCGCGCGTACAATCGAATCATCTATCGCGTCCGCCGCGTATCCGGCAAGGAGCGTATCAATCTTCAACGCCGCCGGTTCTTTGTCGGTCGTCAATCCATCGGTAATCAGTCGCGGCGGTTTACCCACCAGAATAATGGCGACCGAGTCCTGAGGGCGCAAACGTCCGATTTCTGCCACCGCCATCTGCTTGGCCCGTTCAAACGCTGTCTGCGCATCATCGACCCGCTGCTGCATACTGGCCGAGTTGTCGAGCAGAATCACCTGGGCAAGGGGCAGCCCAGATCGCACACCACCGGGACGCCACACTGTCAGGCTCGGCCTTGCCAACGCACTCACAAACATGAGAACAATGAGAATGCGCACCGCCAGTACAACCCAATGCTTCACCTGAAACTGCTTCTGTTGTTTCTGCATGACACGCTGCAGAATAAACAATGTGGGAAACGCAACCTTCTGCCGTTGATACCGTTTCACATGCAGCCAAATCAACGGACCGAGCGACAGCAACCCCAGCAACATCCACGGTGATGCGAAACTCATTTTCGACCTTTGAGTCTGCGGGTAGCGAATTCCGCCAGCACTTCAAACAGCTCCCGCGAGGTGACCGCGGACAGCATATCAATTCTTGCACTGCGCGCGACCGCGAACAGCCTTTCCCGTTCCGCAGCCATCGCATTCATATAGTTGTGCCGAATCAGCGCGGGTTCCAGTCGCACGCTCGGTTCCCTTTCAAGGCCCACAAACTCCACCATTCTGTCGAACGGCAAATCCAACTCATCTGGTGACACCACGTGAAACACCGAAACATCATGACCCTTTTTAACCAGCCCTTTTAAAATGACCTCCGCTTCCGCATCGAGTTGCCACATGTCGCTGGCGAGCACCAGCATTCCCCGGTGTCCAAGACGTGCCTGCGCACTTTTCAGCACTCCGGAAAATCCGGTTCGACACTGTTCCTGAACCGGTTCCGCCGCCAGCCGCTCCATCAGTACCGGCAGATGTCCGGGGTGACTTTTCGGCGGCGACAACACATTCTGCGTTTCTGCAAAACCGATTACCCCCACGGCATCGCCCTGCTTCATCAGCAGGTGAGAAAACGCACCCAACAATATTTTGGCAAAATCAAACTTGCTGAATCGGCTGCGCGACCCCCGGTACGACATGGAACCGGAACAATCCAGCAGCAGCAGGCACGAAAGCTGGGCTTCCCGCTCGTGGGCTTTGATGAAATATCGGTCAGTGCGCGCCAATGCCTTCCAGTCGATGTTGCGAATATCATCTCCCGGGGAATACCGATTGTGCTCCGAAAACTCCACCGACGGACCCATGTGCAACGAACGATGCGCGCCGCCCTGAAACCCTTCGACCGCCTTGTTTACCTGAATTTTTAAGTGGGAAACCGCATCATAGGTACCCGGTTCCACATCGAGTATGGTGCGGGCGTCTTCACTCATGGCGAAACAGTTGACAACAATGAATCAATCAGACTGTCCGCACTGAACCCACGCGCCTCCGCTTCAAAACTGAGCACCAACCGATGTCGCAGCACCGAGTGGGTCAGCGCGCGAATATCTTCGATATCGACCGCGAACCGTCCGTGCAGAAGCGTTCTCGCTTTAGCGGCCAGCACAAGCATCTGCGCAGCTCTGGGACCGGCACCGAACGACACATTCTCGCGAATCTGCGCCATGTCCGAATCTTCGGGGCGTGTCCGCCGCACGAGATCTACCGTGGCGCCGATAATATGGTCGGCACAGGGCACCGTGGGCACCAGCTTCTGCAATTCGAGAATTTCTTTGGGGCTCACCAGTTGGGACACCGGATACTCTCTGCCCACCGTTGTCTGACGCACAATGGCGAATTCTTCATCGCGACTAGGATACTTCACCGACACCTGAAACATGAACCGATCGAGCTGCGCTTCGGGCAGCGGATAGGTTCCTGCCTGCTCGATGGGGTTTTGGGTGGCGAATACCAAAAACGGTTTCGGCAGTTCGTAGGTACTCCCCCCCGCGGTGACCGATGTTTCCTGCATGGCCTGCAACAATGCCGCCTGGGTCTTGGGCGGCGTACGGTTTAATTCGTCGGCCAGTAAGAGATTACAAAACAGTGGACCCTTGATAAAACGAAACTCGCGCCCGCCGCCCGGTTTGTTTTCCAAAATGTCCGTACCGGTAATATCGGTAGGCATTAAGTCAGGCGTGAACTGAATGCGGCCGAATTGCAGCGACAACGCATCGGCCAACGTTTTGATAATCAGCGTTTTGGCCAGTCCCGGCACCCCCACCAGCAGCACGTGCCCACCGGCCAGCAATGCAATGAGCAGTTGCTCAATCACCTCGTGCTGGCCCACAATACGCCCCGAAAGCTCCTGAGTGATTTTCTGTTGTATGGATGCGGTCTTTTCGAGCAGCATCCGTTCCGAAGTTGTGTTCATATCGGAATTCATAGCCCATTTTTCGTTTTTTGTCAGGTAAAAGCGGGGCTTCATCATCCGCCGACCGGTTTCCCGCGAACAATCCATCGATTTATTTTGCAAAATCAGCGCAGATGAATATCTTCAAGGGCGGCCCGGCCGGTAGTGAAAGCCGAAAGAACACGAAGGCTTCGCCATGTGCGCGCATATGTTGTGATTTGTACCCATCACCATCTGTAAGGATAAAAATGTATAAAAACAAACTTACCAATATTCATATCAGCGATGTTCAGGTTATGGCATCTCCTGAGGAACTGAAAAACGAACTGCCCATCAATGACGCCGCGCTTGAGTTCGTCAGCCGCACCCGGGGCGAAATCGCCGATATCATTCACGGCAAAGACCATCGCCTCCTCGTCATTTGCGGTCCCTGTTCCATTCACGATCCGAAAGCGGCACTGGAATATGCCCAAAAACTGAAAACCCTGAGCGACGAAATCGGGGATCATCTCTACATCGTGATGCGCGCATATTTTGAAAAACCCCGAACCACGGTGGGCTGGAAGGGGCTGATTAACGACCCCCACATGGACGGCAGTTTTGAAATCCTGGATGGATTTCGCATCGCGCGAAAGCTGCTGCTCGATTTGCTGCACATGGGGCTTCCCCTGGCCACCGAGGCGCTCGACCCCATCACCCCACAATATCTGGGAGAACTTTTCAGTTGGTCAGCCATCGGCGCCCGCACGACGGAAAGTCAGACCCACCGGGAGATGGCCAGCGGTCTTTCGATGCCGGTCGGTTTTAAAAACGGCACCGACGGCGGACTGGAAATGGCCATCAACGCGGTGAAAGCGGCGGCTACTGAACACTCGTTCCTGGGCATCAACCAGGAAGGCCAGGTCTCCATTGTTACCACCGCGGGAAACCCGGACGTGCATGTGATTCTTCGCGGCGGCGCCCACAGCAACTACGATTCGGTATCTATTGCCGAAGCGGAATTGGCCATGATGAAAGCAACGCTCCGCCCGGCGCTGATGATTGACTGCAGTCACTCCAACTCGCGCAAGGACTACCGCAGACAGCCGCTGGTGGCCACCGATGTGGTGCATCAAATTCGCGAAGGCAATACATCTATTATGGGCATCATGCTGGAGAGCAACCTGTTTGAAGGCAATCAATCCGCAGAACTCCCCAAGTCCGAACTGAAATACGGCGTCTCCGTCACCGACGCATGCATCAGCTTTGATACCACCGCATCCCTGCTGAGGCGTATGCACCAAGACCTATCCCCATATTTAAAAAATCGCCTGAAATAAAACAGGTTCACGCTACCATGGCGTTCATGAATAAACTTATAGCGGCAAATACGGAGGCGAGTTATGCTTGCAGCGAGCTGTGGAGATGGCTTTTTTTCCTGCATGCGGTTCGCGACACTCATGTTCAAAAAAACCCTGGAATGAACCGAAAAACGGACTGTGCCTTCGGGCGAATGAACCGGGATAATGTAATGATAAAATGGTTTAATTTGATTTTTGTACTTGCATTTTGTGTTGCATGGGGGTGCGGCAATACATCCGCAGAAACGCCGGCTGACAGCGATACGAATAGCGTCTCAGATGGGGGCACGGACGCTGATTCTGATATGGATTCGGATGGAGATACAGATACAGACACGGACACGAACACGGACACGGAGAGTGACAGCGAGACTGATACCGGGGCCGGGGGATTGACCTTCGGCTATCCGGTATACACGCAGGCGGAAATTGATGCATGGTCCACAGATTCACCCCAGTACACCCGTCTGGCATCCTCCTGGGCCGGCAACGTCAACCGGCCCCACACTTCGTACGGCGTCGAAATCAGCACTGTTGAAAGAGATATACTAAAAGATGAGTCGGGTTACATGAAGGTTCAGGCCGTGTTGTGGGCGGCGGACGCAAATGAAGAGAGGCGAACGAAGGTGATCGCCATGCTCGATGAGCTGCGCAGTGTCACCTCATGGGAGACGGACTCAGGCGAGCAGTACCGTCTGGTTGCCGGCTGGGCCAGCACGAATCTGGCCCAGGCTGCGGCCATCATCGGGTATGAGGATCCTGACTTCACCTCATTTCTGGTAGATGTGTGCTATCCCCTCCTCGACTGGTCTAACGGTCCCAACTGGCACGCCAGTTTTGCCGACTCCAGACTCGCAATCGCGGCCTATGCGGGCGACCCGGATCTGTGGGCGGACGCGCTGGCCTATTTCAATCTCCGCATAGGTCAATCTATCTTCCATTCCGACCATGACGGCACTGCGGTTTTACCGTTGCTGGACAGCAACGCCAATCCTCAGGTCGGGCTCACGAAGCTGCACTGGGGCGGAGGTGTGGACGCATGTCAGATCAATGATGACTTCACCCCCGTGAATCCGGAACTATTTCCAGATGGGGTAAACGCCGAGCGCATGCGGGACCTTGGACATGTCTCCATGGGCCTGGGCGCGTTCATGCACGGGGCCCGGACGGTTCTGGCGCAAGGGGAGCATCTGGAACCCCATGCCTACGCTCGTCTACGCGAAGCGTATGCCCATCACGGCAACCGTGTCCTTGCATACCTTCAGACAGGCGTTATTCCCGAGCCGAATACGATTAATGGTACCGGAGGGGACGCATTGAAGCAAGGCTGGTTCGGCGCCCGCAAGCTCTTTGAAAGCGACACACCCGCAGACGTTGTGTCGCTTTGTACTCATCCGGAAGTGACGGGCTTTTCCGCTGTCGGCGCCAACCACCTGGTTGCCGAAGGGTTCGCAGACGAATAAGGAGGACCGGGACGGGATTGGGTGTTTGGGGCTGCTCAGCAATCCGTGTAGGGAGTGGGATTCGTACAGCACATGTCGTCCTGAGAGTGGGCAGGATCCCACGTTTCTTCTGCCATGCATTGGTACCAGCCATTGTCGGAACTCCACGAACAATAGGGCGTGCTGCCCGAGCAAGCTACGTCTTGCAACACCGCATTTTCCCAGTAGTAGAGGACATTCCCTGCGCAACAACCCGTTATTCCATGCGCTTCCGCACAGGATGAGGGGGCAGTCGTCACACTGTCACAATACGGCGACGGTGAAGTGTCGGAATCGGTGTCCGGATCCGTATCGACGGTACAGTTGTCGTAGGGAGTGGGATTCGTACAGCACATGTCGTCCTGAGAGTGGGCAGGATCCCACGTTTCTTCTGCCATGCATTCGTACCAGCCATTGTCGGGACTCCACGAACAATAGGGCGTGCTGCCCGAGCACGTTGTATCTTGCAGCACCGCGTTTTCCCAGTAGTAGAGGACATTCCCCGCGCAACAACCGGTTTCTCCGTGCGCTTCGTCACAGGACGCCGGCGCGGTTGACAAGCTGGCGCAATATGACTGAGTATCGGTGTCGGTATCCGTGTCCGTGTCTGTGTCGGTATCCGTGTCAGTGTCTGTGTCGGTATCCGTGTCGGCGTCCGTGTCAGTGTCTGTGTCGGTGTCCGTGTCGGTGTCCGTGTCGGCGTCCGTGTC